>JAMOPP010000205.1 GCA_027064405.1 Desulfurellales bacterium | reverse complement strand
TGTAGAAGATTTAATGAAAAAGTTTTCCATTGAAAAATACGAAATTGTAAAAACAATAAAAGGCAAAGAGCTTGAGGATTTAATTCTTGCTCACCCCATATACGAAAGAGAATCAAGAATTATACTTGGAGACCATGTAACTCTTGAGGCAGGAACAGGGCTTGTACACACTGCTCCAGGACATGGAGATGATGACTACACCGTTGGTATGAAATACCATATTCCCATATACTCGCCCGTTGATGACGATGGAAGATACGAAAGCAATTTAGAGATTTTTGGTGGTATGAAGGTCTTGGAGGCAAATCAAAAGGTCTCTGAAGTGTTAAAAAGCAAGGGCGCCCTTGTTAAAGAAGAAAAGATTATTCACTCATATCCCCACTGTTGGAGATGTAAAAGCCCTATTATTTTCAGGTCAACCGAGCAGTGGTTTATTTCCATCGAAAAAGACAACTTAAGACAAAGAACAATGAAGGAAATAGATAATACTCAGTGGATTCCGGAATGGGGAAGAAACAGGATTTACTCTATGATGGAAACAAGACCCGACTGGTGCATATCAAGACAGAGAACATGGGGTGTTCCAATAGCTTTATTCAGGTGTAAAAAGTGCGGAAAAATTCAACTTGATCGCAATCTTGTTAATCTTGTTGCTGATGAGATGGAAAAATACGGGGCGGATATATGGTTTGAAAAAGACGCAGACTATTTTTTGCCCAAAGATTACAAGTGTAGCTGCGGTTCTCAAGAATTTCAAAAAGAGGAAGATATACTTGATGTCTGGTTTGATTCAGGTGTTTCTCACGCTGCGGTTTTAAAAAGAAGGGAGTATCTTGTATGGCCTGCGGATTTGTATTTAGAGGGAAGTGACCAGCACAGAGGGTGGTTCCATTCATCACTGCTTGAATCTGTGGGAACAGAAGGAAAAGCTCCATATAAAGCTGTTTTAACTCATGGCTTCGTTGTTGACTCCAAAGGGCGAAAGATGAGCAAATCGCTGGGTAATGTTATAGTCCCTGACAAAATCATAAAAAGGTATGGGGCTGAGCTTTTGAGACTATGGGTATCGGCAACGGACTACAAAGAAGATGTAAGGCTCTCTGACGAAATTTTAAAAAGGCTTGTTGATAATTATAGGAAAATAAGAAACACCATCAGATTTCTTTTGGGTAATTTAAATAATTTTAATGACAGTATGGCTTTGCCGTATGAGGAGCTTGAAGAAATAGACAAATGGATTCTTTCCGAGCTTGAGATATTGAAAGAAAAAATATTAAAGGGCTATGAAACATACGATTTTCATATCATATACAGAAATATGAATAATTTTTGCATAACCGTTTTGTCATCTTTTTATCTTGACATATTAAAAGACAGACTCTATTGCGAAAGCGAGAACTCTAAAAAAAGGTTATCAGCCCAAACGGCTATGAATGAAATACTTAAAACAATTGTATTTTATATGGCTCCCATTCTTTCTTTTACTGCAGAAGAAGCCTACAGCTATATGAATCAATCGAAAGAAAGTGTTCATATGGAAGAATTTCCTGTAATTGACAAAAGACGCAAGAATAAAGATTTAAGTGAAAAGTGGAGCATTCTTAGAAACCTAAAATCCGCAACGGATAAAGCACTCGAACTTGCAAGAAGCAAAAAACTTATAGGCAATTCTCTCGAGGCGGATATCAGCGTTATTTTTGAAGATGAGAACTACAAAGGCATCATAGAAAAGATAGATAAAAACGAGTTGGCAGACATATGTATAGTTTCTCATTTTAATATAGAAAATGTTGAAGAATATATTGAAAAATATTACGATGAAGAGAGAAAAATAACGGTTTATGTGCAAAAAGCCAACGGTAAGCGATGTGAAAGATGTTGGAAATTTGATGACAGTGTTGGAAACAATGCGGATAATGAGCAGGTGTGCTCCCGCTGTTATAAAGTGATACATTAGGTGATATGAATGAACTTAGATTTAGAAGAAGGAAAATTTCTTGTTGAGACGGCAAGAAATGCAATCGAATCATACCTTAACAAACGGAAATTAGCGCTAAAAGATGAAAACTTGGCAGATGTATTCAAAGAAAAAAGGGGTGTGTTTGTAACCTTAAACACCTACCCTGCCAATCGTTTAAGGGGGTGTATCGGCTACCCTCTTGCGTATGAGCCTTTGATTGACGGCGTTATATCTTCTGCTGTTTCAGCTGCCTTTTCCGACCCGAGATTTAGACAGTTGAGTAAAGAAGAGTTGCGTAACATTACAGTTGAAGTTACCGTTTTGTCACCAATGAAACTGCTTGATAAAAAGATTGACTACAAAAGGCAAATAAAAATAGGAGAGGACGGGCTATTTATCGTGTGTGGTCAAAATAGCGGTCTGCTTTTGCCACAGGTTCCCGTTGAATGGAAATGGACAGAAGATGAGTTTTTAAGAGAGATATGCATCAAAGCCGGACTGAGCGATGATTGCTATGAAAATAAAAATTGCGATCTTTACAGTTTTACGGGACAAATTTTTAAAGAAACAGAGCCCTTGGGTGAAGTTGTGGAAGAAAAAAATTAGGAGGTTGTTATGAATTCAATTCTTGAAAAATACAAAAGTAAATCAAACGATGTTATTGCTCAAATTAAACAGAAAGTTAACAGCAGTGACAATATGAAGGATACCCTCGAAAATATTAGAGAAGAACTGTCAAGCTGGGGAAAAGAAAACATTAACCTTCTAACATCAGAATTAAAAGAGTATATAAATAAAAATAATCCGGATTTTATAGCAAAGAATAAAGACAAGTGGGAAATGATACTTGATAAGGCTCAGGCATTGAGTGAATACGGTTTGTATGTCGCCCCCATCGACCTTTTAACGAATAATGAAGATACGGCAAAAGCCACATATGTCGGCGTTGCTTCCTTTCTAAGCAGCATTCTTCTAACAAAGATTGTTACAAAAAAAGTACATTTTGTTGCTTCTGTTTTAACATCCGTAGCAAGCGGTTTTGTAGCATATTATATGTTAGAAACAAAAAAAGGCGACGAGAAAGATTTAATAATGAATTATATAGATGATGCCCATGAATGGATTAATACAGCTTTTGAGAATACATATAAAACATTCCAGAATGCGTTATAATCTTTCCCTTTTTGCTTTTTTTCTTCTCTTTGTTCTCTACTCCTGTAGTGGCGGGTATATAAAGTACCCGTCCTACAATGTAAAACCAAACCCCATACAGCATAAATACACTGCAAAAAAGCACAATGTTACCATTAAAAACAGGTCGAATAGAGGCATTGATTATCTTAAAAAAGGAATGTGCAAAAAAGCAATAAGTTATTTTAAAAACAAAGGCAATAATTTTTATGCATCTTATTGGCTTTCAATTTCTTATGGTTACTGCGGAAATGCCGATATAGCTATACGAAAACTGCAAAAAATAGAGAATCGGTCTCCGAACGGCGTATGGAGTTCAAGAATTTATGCATCTTTGGCGCTTTTTTTAAAGATTACACATAAAAAATATATGGATTATGCACAGATTGCTTATGCTTATGACAGTCGTAATGTTTTGTCAAAAAGGCTCATTTCGCACAGAGATACAAATATAAAACAGCTGTTTTATATTATATTTTCCTGGCGATAACACTTTATTAATTAATTTATACTTGATATTTTGATTATTTTCTATATAATTTGGCGAAGATAGGATTGTTGCAATAATGTGTAATCTCTTATCAATCTCTTGGAAAGAATGTGGTTATAGCCTATTTGTGGCAAGAGTTTTTGAGAGATATATAAAATAGGTTGTTAGGTTAATTAAAATTTATTCGTTAAAGAGTTCTTCTCTTGAGGAAAAAAGGGTCTTGAATAGGAAAAAAATATGGGATTGCTACTATGCCATCGTGCAACAATTTCAAAATATAACTTTTGGAGGTTAATATGGAGTATAAAAATATCAATTTGGAAAAAAAGAATTATATAGGCACAATTACGCTTAATAGACCTGATAATTTAAATGTTTTCACAACTCCCCTTGCCAATGAACTAAACAATGCTTTGATAGAGCTTGACAATGACGAAGATATAAGGGTTGTAGTTATAAAGGCATCCGGAAAAGGTTTCTCTGCGGGAATAGATATCAATGAACTCAAGGATAAAACAGCTTTGGAATACTATGATACGACAACCCTTATGGAGAAAATGAATGAAACCATAACAAATATGAAAAAACCGGTTATAGCCTCTGTTCATGGCTTTGCCGTAGCAAACGGAATAGGTCTTACCGCTTTATGTGATTTGGCAATTGCAGCAAAGGGAACAAAGTTCGGTGCAACGGCAATTAATGTAGGACTATCTTGCATAGGACCGGCGGTTGCATTGTCAAAAAGTTTAGGAAGGAAAAAAACACTTGAACTTCTTTTGACCGGCAAAATTATAGACGCAGACGAAGCGGAAAGAATCGGTCTTATAAATAAAGTTGTGGAAAAAGAAGATTTAGAGGAAGAAACTCAGAAATTAGCCTATGAAATTGCTTCAAAAAGTCCTCTTGCAATGCAGATAACCAAAAAGGCATTTTATAAAATGTCCGATTTGGAACTTTCTAAAGCAATAGAACTTGCAAACTATGCTTTTAGCCAAATATGCACACTTGAGGATGCAAAAGAGGGTATAGATGCATTTTTGAACAAGAGAGAACCTAACTGGAAATTAAAATAAACCGTATAATGGGGCCGTGTCTTAACATTTTACATTTGGTAGGTTTTTCCCTATTCTAACGGGATTTTTAAAAATAGTTTACATAGAATCTTTCCACCTCGTAGGTGGCACTTCTAAAGGTGGAAGATTGGCATATTTTTCAAATTGTACTATTCACAATGTTATTTAATTTCTTTATTTGCTCACAATACAATTTGAAGAGAAGAAACAATGTCGAAGCATCAGGAGTCATATCTTAACATTTTATAATAATCCATTTATTTTGCCTGTCTATAATTATTTTGTTTTTATGCCTTCACCGCTTTTCTTGTTGAAATTTCTTGAGTTTTTAGTATACTGCATACGCTTGATTTTTATTAATTTGCTAATCGGAGGTTATTTAAGATGAAAAGAACATTTCAACCGCACAATACAAGAAAAAAGAGGGTTCACGGCTTTAGAGAAAGGATGAAAACAAGATCGGGCAGAGCCGTTCTAAGTTCAAGAAGATCAAAGGGAAGGAAAAGATTAACGGTTTAAAACCCGCATATACAACTTTAAAATCTAAAGAATTTAATAAAATATATTCGGAAGGGTCAAAATTTGTAGGGCGATTTTTTGTTGTCTTTATTTTAAGAAATACTGAAGAATTTAAGGTTGGTTTTGTTGCAAGTAAAAAAGTAGGTAATGCTGTTGCGAGAAACAGGGCAAAAAGAGTTATGAGAGAAGTGGTTCGCACCAATCAAAATTTGATACGCAAAAATATAAATATCATATTGGTTGCAAGAAAACAGATAGTCACGGCAAACTATACCGAGATAGAAAACAGCTTTTTGAATTTCTTGAGTAAATTCTGTAAATACAAACAAGATGTCTAAAGAATTTGTCTCATCTTCCCTTATTGCTGTTATAAGATTTTATCAAAGATATATATCAATTTTTACAAAGCCAAGTTGTAGGTTTTATCCTACATGTTCCAACTATTCAATAGAAGCTATAAAAAAATTCGGACCTTTTCAAGGTTCTATTATGTCCTTATATCGTATTCTAAGATGCGGTCCCTGGACAGACGGAGGATATGATCCGCCTAATAAACCCCTAATTAAATTCAAAAGGAGAAAAAATGGGAGGCAATGAAAAAAGAGCCCTTGTGGCTGTATTAATCACAATGTTACTTATAACAGCTTATTCATACTTTTTTTTACCGAAAACCTACAACAATGAAAATAGAAATACCGCATCTGAAAACAGTAGTCAGGTAAAAACAAACAGACAAGCTGTTTCTTTGGAGAGCAAGAGTTCTACTGTAACGGACGACAATCCTGTAAAGATAGATACAGATTATTATAAGATTGCAATATCAACTGCAAACGGGTCTATTAAAAGATTGATATTAAAAAAATACAAGGTGGATAAAAAACCTGTTAATCTAATAGAAAGCAGTGGTAAATACAAAAATTTAGAAACCGTGTTTAGGTCGCGGGATGTTGAAGATGTAGAAAAAACAACGACATATATTCCAAATAAAAAGCAGTACAGTTTAAGCGGGGAAAATGCCACATTTACACTGATTCTCAAAAAATCTAAAAATGGCATAACAATAGAAAAAACATATAAGTTTGTAAATAATAAATATGATATTGCAACAAATATTCAGGTTTACAGAAACGGAAAACCTGTTAATGAAGAATTTTCCATCTATGCAGGGCCAAATCTTGGGGATTTGAAAAAGGGTAAATATTCTCATCTTGGGGCTGTAGCACTTGTAGATAATAAAAAAATAAAAAAAGATAATAAAATAAAACCTGACTCCAATATAGATTGGGTTGCACTGGAGAGTAAATATTTTTGTTTTGCTTTATTGCCTGATGCAAAAAAACACATTGTAGCAGGTTACAATGAGATTGACGATGCATCGTATATATATGCAAATATTTCAACTCCGTCACACCTTACAATATATGCAGGCCCAAAAAGTAAAGAGATTATAGACTCGGTGAACCCAAAACTTGACAAAATCATAAGATTCGGGATGTTCGGTTTTATAGGAAAACCCCTTCTAAAGGTTTTGAATGTGCTATACGCATATCTTGGAAACTATGGATTGGCTATTATTCTACTGACATTTTTTATAAGACTACTTTTTTATCCCTTAAGCTTTAAATCATTTAAGTCTATGAAATCAATGTCAAAACTTCAGCCTAAATTGAAAGAATTGCAGGTAAAATATAAAGGTAAACCCGATCAGCTAAATAAAGCGACAATGGAACTTTACAAAAAACATAAAGTAAATCCGTTTGGAGGATGCCTACCGGTAGTCATTCAAATACCCGTATTTTTGGGTTTTTACAATGTTCTTTTGAATGCAATAGAGTTAAGGGGCGCGCCCTTTGCATTATGGATAGTTGATTTAAGCGCAAAGGACCCTTATTACATATTACCTATAATAATGGGCATAACTATGTTTTTGCAGCAAAAACTTACACCTACAAGTATGGATCCGAAGCAGGCAAAGATAATGATGTTCCTGCCCTTGATATTTACGTTTATGTTTTTAAATTTCCCGTCAGGATTGGTTTTATATTGGGCAACAAACAACATTTTAACAATAATACAACAGGTGTTTATAGATTCTAAAATAATAGAATCAAAAGAAAAACATGTATGACAATGACACAATAGCGGCTATTGCAACAGGATATACCTCGTCTGCGATAGGGATTATAAGGGTATCAGGGAAAAATTCTATTGCTATCTTAAAAAAAGTTTTCAGTAAGGATATCGACTTTGAAGCGAATAGAGTTTATT
The DNA here is from genome assembly GCA_027064405.1 of Desulfurellales bacterium. GTDB lineage: Bacteria > Campylobacterota_A > Desulfurellia > Desulfurellales > Hippeaceae > JAMOPP01. Next base: position 17,131 of record JAMOPP010000205.1, on the reverse strand, counting down.
ATGGCCACATACTTGACAAAAACGGGACGATTATAGATGAAGTGCTTGTTTCGGTTTTTATGGCACCCCGTTCTTATACGGGCGAAAACTCTTTTGAAGTAAATTGTCACGGAGGGTATGTTGTTCTCAATGCGGTTTTGGAGAGACTTTTTGAAGTAGGAGCAAGAATGGCTTTGCCAGGTGAATTTACAAAAAGAGCATACTTAAACGGCAAGATAGACCTATCTCAGGCAGAAGCAATATCAAAAATAATCTCCTCAAAAAGCAAAAGGGCTCTTTCTGTTGCGCAAAGGCAGTTAAGTGGCAAATTTTCAAATAAACTTGACAAAATAAGGGAATCAATAATTTTTATAATGGCGGAAAATGAAGTTGTAATAGATCATCCTGAAGAAGAACTCAGCAACACAACAAAACAGGAAAAGGTAAACAAGCTGCTTAGCATAAAAGAGAAACTCCAATCAATACTAAAATCTTCGGAGTTTGGAAACTATCTTTTTGAGGGCATTGTACTCTCTCTCGTAGGAAGACCAAATGTGGGAAAATCAAGTTTACTCAATATATTAACGGGTTTGGAAAGGGCTATTGTTACGGATATACCGGGAACTACAAGAGATGTCATTTCTGAACAGTTCACAATACGAGGCATACCGTTTACTATACTTGATACCGCCGGAATACGCAAAACAGATGACCCTATAGAAAGCATAGGCGTTTCTAAAAGCAAAGAGGCTATCAAGAACTCTGATATCGTAGTTGCAATATTTGACGGTTCTAAAGATTTACAAGAAGAAGATATTAGAATCATAGAAGATTTGCAGAAAATAGATAAAAAAATAGTAGCTGTTGTAAATAAAATTGATAAAAAAATCATACTTGACAAAAATAGATTGAATTTTAAAAATATAGTTGAAGTTTCATGTACCACAAAAAAGGGCATTATAGAGTTGGAGGATATGCTCTCAAAATTATCCTTAGGTGATATTAATGATGCTGACATTGTTTCTTTAAATGCAAAGCAAAAAAACAGTTTAAAAAATTCCATAGAAATATGCGATTTGCTTATCCACGATGTAAAAAAAGATATTGACCCTGCCCTTTTTGCGGTGGATATTGCAAATTTGGTTGATGAATTAGATGAAATAGTTGGAAGAATAACAAACGAAGATATGCTTGATTCTATGTTTAAAAATTTTTGTATAGGTAAATAAAGATGAAAAGATTAAAAAATGTTTCACATGAAACATTGAGGAATAGAAATGATATATCCAAAAAAGTATGATGTTATAGTAGTGGGTGGCGGTCATGCCGGTTGCGAAGCGGCATTAATCTCAGCAAGGTTAGGGTGCGATACCTTAATGTTAACAATTGCAATTGACTCAATAGGAGCTATGAGTTGCAATCCTGCAATAGGCGGTCTTGCCAAAGGTCATCTCGTAAAAGAGGTTGATGTTTTTGGTGGAGAAATGGCAAGGAATATAGACGAGACCGGATTGCAGTTTAAAATTTTGAACAAAAGTAAAGGTCCTGCGGTGTGGTCATCGAGGGCACAAGCCGATATGGTTGCATACAAATATAGAATGAAAACCGTTCTGGAGCATCAGGAACATTTGGACACAAAGCAGGAAATGGTTGATGAAATTCTGGTTGAGGATAATAAAATAGTCGGCATTAAAACAAATGTAGGCAATGAGTATCTATGCCGTTCGGTTGTTATCACTACCGGAACCTTTATGAAGGGCAAAATATTTATAGGACTCAACGAATATGAGGCCGGAAGGGCGTGGGAGCCTCCGTCACTTAAACTTTCAGATAGTCTGAGAAATCTTGGATTTAGAGTAAGTAGATTAAAAACGGGCACAACTCCAAGACTGGATGCAAGAACTATAAATTTTGATGTGTTGACAACTCAACCCGGGGACGATGATCCCATACCGTTTTCTTTTCGTACGGAAAATTTCAATAGACCCAATATTCCATGCTACCTTGCCTATACAAACGAAAAAACTCACGATATAATATTGAGCAACTTAGACCAATCTCCTCTATACAGCGGTATGGTTTCGTCATTAGGTCCTAGGTATTGCCCCTCCATAGAAGATAAGGTTGTAAAATTCTTTGAAAAAAAGAAACACCAAATTTTCTTAGAGCCTCAAGATGCCAACTCAACGGAGATTTATGCAGACGGTCTTCATACATCTTTGGGCTACGAGGTGCAACTCAATTTTTTAAGAAGTATGAAAGGCTTGGAAGAGGTTGAAATTATGCGTCCCGGATATGCAATAGAGTATGATTTTGTCGATCCTACACAGCTTAAACATACACTCGAAACAAAAAAGATAAAAGGTCTTTTTATGGCAGGTCAAATCAACGGCACAAGTGGCTATGAAGAGGCGGCGGCACAGGGAGCTGTGGCCGGTATTAATGCCTCGTTCTTTGTTCAGAAGAAAGAACCTTTTATACTCGGAAGGGATGAGGCTTATACAGGAGTGCTAATCGATGATCTTGTCACAAAAGGCACAAAAGAGCCTTACAGAATGTTTACATCACGCGCAGAGTATAGATTAATTCTAAGAGAAGACAATACACAGTTGAGACTTGCCGAAAAATCGTTTAATGCCGGCTTAATGAGAAAGGAAGATTACGCAATAGTAAAGGAACAGATAAGAAAAATAGATGAAATTAAGAAAACTCTAAAAAATAGATTTCTGGTGCCTACACCTGAGACAAACAACAAACTTCTATCTATAAATACGGATATTATCAAAACAAAAACCGACTTGGCAAAACTGATAAGAAGGGTAGAGGTTTCATACGACACTTTAAGGACAATCGTAACGGATTTACCGCCTATTGACAAATTCACAAAGCAGGAGATAGAGATAGATTTTAAATATGAGGGATACCTTTCCCTACAAAGACAGCAGATAGAAAAATTTAAAAAATACGAAACTTTAAAAATACCGGACGATTTCGACTACAACAATGTAAATGGATTATCAAATGAGGTAAAGGGAAAACTTATGGATATTAGACCGGTTTCCGTTGGTCAAGCACTAAGAATACAGGGCGTAACCCCGGCAGCAATTTCAATACTTATAATATATTTAAGAAAACACAGTGACAAAAGATTTAAAATCGCAAATTAACAATATACTATTGAAATCCAATCTCAAAACAGACAACACGGAACAATTTTTAGATTATTTCAATATACTCATTAAATGGAATAGTAAGATTAATATAATCTCAAAAAAAGAAGAAAATATAGCAGAAAAACTTTTTGCTCCGTCTATGCTATTTTTTCAGCTTACGCATTCAGGTTCAATACATAGAATAGTCGATTTGGGTTCCGGTTCAGGATTTCCTGCAATACCAATAAAAATATACGATAAGAATATAGATATAACTATGATTGATGCCAATGTAAAAAAAACAGCCTTTTTGAATTTTGTATGCACAAAGCTAAACATAAAATGCAAAATCATAAACAGAAAGATAGACAATCTTAATCAAAATGATTTTGATAAAAAGAAGATTGATGCAGTTACCGTAAGAGGTGTTAATATAAATTCTAATATTGTTAAAATCTTAAAAAACACGATAGGTGCTAAGTGGCTTATCCATTTCACATCCTATTCCATTACCTTGCCGTTGGAGCTTAAAGAAACCCTTAGTATGTATGGCATAGCCGTAAAAAAATATAAATTATAAAAATAAGCCTTATATCTATTTTATAATATGCACATCAAGCTGAGGAAAAGGTATCGATATGTTGTGCTCGTAGAGCGTATTGTATATCAAAATTAAAAATTCCGATTCGGTTTTTCTCGGACGAATAACCCAATCTCCTCTAACCCATACATCAAGGTTGAAATCCACACTGCTTGAGTTCATAGCCACCATTCTTATTTCAGGGGCTCTATCTGATATATGTCTTACATAATCTATCTCACTTTTTTCCAGTGCAGATAAAATAATTTTCTCAACTTTTTCAACATCTGTTCCATACGCCACACCAAAAGGAATTTTGAATCGCCTCATTTTTTCTGTAAGTGTCCAGTTTATGACATTGTTTTGAAAAAGTGTCTGATTTGGGATAACTACCTCTATATTGTCGTTTGTTAGCACTGTTGTTGATCGCATTTGGATGTCTTTAACCACACCTTTTAAATTGTCCGATATTTCTATGTAGTCACCTATTCTGATACTATTTTCAAGCATTAGAATAATACCGGACATAAAGTTTGAAACCATATTTTGAAGTCCAAAACCAATACCTACCGACAATGCACCAAGGATAACCGCCAAAGAAGATAGGTTTATTCCTATAATTTTTAAGCTTATAAAGAAGGTTATTAAAATAATTACATAATATCCCACATTACCGAGAATCGTTTTTGTAGAGAGTGTTATATTTTTGCTGAACTTAGCCTCTTTGATATGTTTTTTGTAAAGAACTCCTGCATACATTCCCAAAACAAAAACCAATAAAGCCAATACTACGCTTAATATACTGACCTTATCACTTCCTATCGTAATTAGTGGTTTTTGCATAAAGTGCCAAACAACGGAGAACATATGAGCACCACCATTCTCTATATCTTTTATTAACGCCCCAACCATACCTATTTTTTTCTTTGTCAGATAATATAGTAAATCATTTTCCTGCTCGGATAGAAGAATATTATCCTTTATGGTCAGTTTACTAATCCATTCCGCTTTACTGCTGTTTACCTTTGCCAAATCCTTAGAGTGCTGAAGGCAGTAGAGATCTATAAGTATATAGTTATCGATAATATTAAGAACATATAAATCCCTTAACTTAAGCGCTCTCTGAAGCTTATCCACAGTTACAGAAAGAGAGTCGGCTCTATTTAAGAGTGATAGTCTGTCTTTTTCTATATTTAATTTTTCTATTTCATTATCAAGTATATTATACTTATTTATATCTTTTTTTATCTTAGCTTGCGGTATTTTACTATTAAATTTAACGCTTAAAAAAGTTTTATATAAACGATTATACCAATTTGAAAAATTGTTCTCATATGCCTTCTTATCTTTATTCAGCCTCTTGAGGGTAATCTTATAAAAAGCATACTGTAACTGATATGTCATAATATCCACTGAACTGTTGTCAGTTGACAATATAGTATTATGCAAAATTTTAAGTTTCTTTTCTATCTGTTTAATTTTGTAATCTATACCCTTATACTTTAGTTGAAGTTGAGCAATTTTTTTAAGAAGCAATATATAATCGGACTGATTTTTGACCTTAATTTTATCTATGCCAAATGTTGTTTTGCCGTGCGAATATTTTAGTACATTTATAAGCGCATAAAGAATGGTTTTTTGCGTACTGTATTCGTTATTGTTAGATGTATTGAGTTTATTTAGAAGACTTTCATATCTTGATATTAATTGATTATTATTCCCTGCATAAAGAGATTCGTCTACGGCAGAGGAAAAACAGGAACTGGAAAATAGAAAAAATATAACGACAAAAAGAACTTTTTTAATCATTGTTCAAGTTATAATATAAAAACGCAGCTAAAGCAATATTATACGGCATAACAAAAATCTTTAACTTTACCGCTAAAGAGACAGCTACAACAATACACAATCTCTTAGCAAGCTACTAAAACGAATGTGAATGCTTAAAAAAATTTTAGTTACTTCTCTTTGCAGAATTTTTACATTTTTCGCAAACTCCATAAAAATAAACGTCGCAACTTTGAACATCGAAATTATTGGCATTATTCTCAACTTGGGCAAGCAGATCTTTTTTATCCACCTCCACATCAATAACACTTCCGCATTGCGTGCATACAAAATGGGAATGCTCTTTTTGAGCAGCTATTTCATATTTACTCTTTTCATTCTCAATGCTCAATTCTTTTATTAAATGATGCTTTTTAAGCGTATGTATATTCTTATATACAGTAGCAAGTGACATTGACGGGAAAGATTTAGATAAATTTTTATATATACTATCCAAATCTATATGCCCGGATTTTATTATCTCTTTTAAAATAGACAATCTCTGCGGTGTAGCTTTCAACGCTGTATTCTCTAAAAGTTTTTTTACCTTCTCCATACTCCCCTCCATAATATTTTATCTATTTATATCATAAAATTTTTTAATATCAAGTAATATTTTTTTTTATTGACAAAATAATATTTTATGATATTTTAAATGTAAGATTATGGCAATCAAAACTTTGTCTTACATCCCGCCTTTTCTGCTCTGCGAGAAAGATTATCTCTTACCTATAACCTTTTTCGCAGAACTTTCTTTTTTTCTTGATTTTTGCACTTTTAGAGTTAGTATGAGCGGTATGGATTTAATTGGTTGAAATTTTTACAAATATTAAGTTTTGTTAAGGAGAGGTTATGTATAAAAATATTTTAGTTATGACGGATTTTTCTCAACATTCCAATCACGCCATAGAGGTTGCCTGCGAAATCACAGCAAAATTTAATTGCAACCTATATATTATGCATGTTGCTCATATTGAGAGCGGATTCACAATTCTTTTGGATGATGAAGATTATGAGAAGATAAAGAATAAAATGGATAAAGCCATAGAAAAAGAGTTGGCTTCACTACCGGATACAATACCCTGCCTAAAAGGCGTGAATTACGCACCTATTCATAGAAGAGGCATACCCTGCGAAGAGGGGCTTAAAGAGGTTAAAAGTGGCAACTACGATCTCCTTGTACTTGGTTCTCATGGAAAATCAAATGTAACGACATTCTTCTACGGCAGCACAACCGCTAAGTTAGCAAGAAGGTCACCAATAAGCACATTAATTACAAGATTAAAGTAGATTATAAGGCTGTAAATATGTTTATATTTACAGCCATTTTGCTGTTTATGTAGCAGCAGTTTTTGCACTGTTTAATTTAGACCTGTATTTTTGTTCTAAGTAAACTAATCCAAACAAACCAATACCTACAAGATATACATAATATTTAAATTCCATAGGAAGATGCAATACATCAAGCAATCCTGCAGGATTAAATAATATCCAAGTAATGGTAAGTAATACGGGAATTTCATACCACTTATTCTTAGTTATAAGCCACCCCTGCAAGGCACTTGCAAAGGCAAAAGAGCCGAGAATAGCCATAACAAAAATTAAAATAATCAGTGGCCAGCTATTAATTTTATACAGTATAAGGTCAGGATTAAACACAAACATAAAGGGCAAAATCGCCGTTCTCATATCATATATAAAACCTTGAACAGCCGTAGGTATAGGATCTGTATCGGCAAGTGCCGCAGCTGCATAAGCAGCCAGACCTACAGGCGGCGTATCATCCGCTATAATACCAAAATAGAAACAGAACAGATGAGCTGCCATTAAAGGAACAAAAAATCCCTGTGCGTGAGCAATTGTAACTATGACCGGCGCCGTTAAAGAAGCCATAACTATGTAGTTAGCCGTTGTTGGAAGTCCCATTCCAAGTAATAGGCTTGCTATCGCTGTAATAATTAAAAGAAGATATATATTACCTCCAGAAAGAACACCTACAAGTTCCGTTATCATACTACCGATACCTGTTGCAACGAGTCCTACAACTATACCGGCTGAAGCACAAGCAAGTGCAACAACAACCATATTCTTAGAGCCGGAAACAAATGCCTCTACAGTTATATGAAGCGTAGACTTTAAGGCTTCTACCAAAGTGGCTCCGTTTTTTTTCATCTTCATTATTTCTTGATAAAATACGGTAAAAATCAACAGTATAATAGTTCTAAAAGCTGCCATAGCAGGAGAGTGTCTAAGCACCATAAGCTCAATAACAAGCCAAGTTATAGGCACCATATAATGAATACCGTCCATAAAAACCTTTTTGGCATTAGGAATATCTTCTTTAGACAAACCCTTCATTCCAAGTTTGCTTGCTTCAAGATGAGTAACAAAAAACAGAGCAATGTAGGCAACCATTGCAGGTATAAATGCAGCCTTGACAACAGCAATATACGGGACATTCACATATTCTGCAATAATAAATGCCGCTGCTCCCATAATAGGAGGCATAAGCTGACCGTTAATACTTGCTGCAACCTCTGTAGCCGCTGCTTTTTTAGCAGGATAACCTGTTTTTTTCATAAGTGGTATTGTAAATGTTCCTGTTGTCACAACATTGGCAACAGAAGAGCCGGAAACAAGTCCGGTTAATCCACTTGCTATAACAGCGGATTTTGCAGGACCGCCTTTGTATTTTCCAAGACCTGACAACGCCAAATCTATAAAAAATTTACCTGCACCCGCCTTATCAAGCATAGCCCCAAGAAGCACAAACAGATAAACAATGTTTGTAGAAACCCTCAAGGGTATGCCGAAAATTCCTTCTGTGGAAAGTGAAAGCTGACTGACATATTTATCAAGGGTTACACCCTTATAAGCCATTAAGTCAGGAAGGTACGGTCCGAAAAAACCATACAGTGTAAAGAGTAATCCGACTATAGGCAGTGCCGGTCCCACGGCTCTTCTTGTTGCCTCGAGCACAGTCAACACAACAAGTAACCCGAAAACTTTATCCAGCATACTGGGAGAACCCATTCTCATGGCAATATTATCCCAATTTACGGTTATATACAAAGACGCCATAACCCCTATTATTGCAAATATGTAATCATTAACGGGTATACCTCTCCTTTGAGACAAAAAAGGTAAAAATTTAATTTGATGTTTTTTAAAAAAAGGAACACTTAGAAAAACCAGAGCAACGGCAAAGGCAAGATGTATAGACCTCGAGTATGTACTGTCAAGCGTCCAAAAACTTGCAATAGCCAACTGAAAAAGAGCCCAGGAGACGGCAATAGTAGTTATAAGCGATTTTTCAAACTTATTGGGTATTCTTAAATCTCCCGTATCCTCCCTTAGTAGCTCTTCAAGTTCCTTCTGTCTGTCTTTTTTCATATAGAAAGCCCTTCTTTCTCTTTCGTTTAAAAAAAAAGACGACATAATAATGCCGCCCTATAAAAGTTATACCATCCGACAGGTTATTTGATTAAATTTTTAGGTATATATTTAATCAAGCCCGACTCCTTGTAATATTTTAATGCACCTTTGTGTATAGGAGCCGTTAAACCTTCAAGCATATTCTGTTTCGTTAAAATCTCAAATGCAGGATGAAGTTTTCTAAATGTATCAAGATTCTCAAATACCTCTTTTGTTATAGCGTAAACAGTCTTTGCAGATTCCTGTTTTCTTGTAACAAGTAGTGCTTTTACACCAATCGTGTAGGTATCGGTTTTGTTTGCTGCCATAGGATAGAATTTCTTTAAGATTTTAGATTTTGCATAGTAAGGATGTGTTTTTATGAGTTTGTCAACAGCAGGACCTGAAATAGGAACTATTCTAACCTTAACCCTTCCGCTTGTTGCCTCTTTGATAGTTCCGTTTGGATGCCCGACTGTAAAGAAAAATGCATCAATTCTTCCATCCTGTAAAAGTCCGGGTGCTTCAACAGCTTTGACATATTCAGGATAAATATCCTTTAATGAAACACCGAAAGCCTTTAACACATCTTTTGAGTTCTGAAGCTGACCTGAGCCGGGATTTCCTATATTGACTCTTTTCCCTTTCAAGTCGGCAACACTCTTTATGCCACTCTCAACAGAAGCAATAAGTGTTATAGATTCGGGATGTAGAGCAAATACACTTCTTAAGTTCTTTTGTGCCCCCTTGCCCTTCCATTCAGCCAATCCGTGCCATGCTTGATACTCTCTGTCTGACTGACAGATACCGAAATCAAGGTCTCCACTCAATACGGCGTTAATGTTATAAACCGAACCACCTGTCGACTCAACGGTAGCTTTGATTCCATACTCCTTGTACTTTTTGTTAACCATCTTAGATATAGCACCGCCGGCAGGATAATACACCCCCGTTACACCACCTGTACCAATTGTAACAAATGTTCTTTTAGCATAACCAAAAGAAACAATCGTAAGAAAAAATAGTGCCGCCATCATCAAAACTTTAGCTCTTCTCATACACCCATACCTCCTAAAAAAATTTCTCCTCGCGTTTGTATTTTAACATAAAGTATACTATATGTCAAAAAATTAATTATCTGTTACAAATTATTTTCTTTATTATGCCGCTATACAATGCATAGCTTCTCATTAAAAAATTTAGGAAACAATTATGCCGTCGTTAAAAAATTTATTATAAGTCTTTAGCAAAAAATACTACATAGTTATTCCATTTGTTGCAACGGCTTTCTAAATTTAAAAACGAGAGGCATAGGGCATTGCCCGCAAGAAAAAACCTTGCAGGCAACACCTTTGAGGATATTCTTAAGGTGAGATAAACGAGGGAGGGAAAGCCACACTTCAAGAGTGAGGCAATTGAGTGATGTGAATTCTTTGACCGAAAATCGAATATATCAGAATTCTATTTAAAATGCAAGAAAAAATTTAATATGGAATCGATATTTCATCTTTTTTATATAATATAATTGAAAAATTATATTATTTTTGTATTATGAGAAGATGTCTAAAAGGTATTTAATTATTCAAACCGCCTTTCTCGGCGATACGATACTGAGCGAGCCCTTGGTAGAAACCATTAAAGAGAACGACAGTAATGCCTTTGTGGGCATTATAACAACTCCTGCAAACAGCGAAGTCTTTACCCTTAATCCCAATGTTGACACAATCATCACCTACGATAAACATGGTGCAGATAACGGATTGTTCGGCTTTATTAAAATAGTAAAAAAAATTAAAAAATTTGATTTTAACTGTGTTATTTCTCCTCATATGAGCTTTAGAAGCTCCCTTCTATCTTTTTTTAGCTCTGCAGAAATTAGAATAGGCTTTGAAGAATCAAATATAAGTTTTCTGTACAATCAAAAGGTAAAAAAACCTAAAAAAGTTCATGAAATAGACAAAAATCTCAGCCTCTTAGCTCCTTTGCACTTTCAAAATATCAAAAGAGAAATTAAGCTGTATTATTCAAATGAAAATAAAAAATTTTTCGAAAGTATTTTAGAGGCTCATAACATAAAATCTTCGGATAAAATAATATGCATAAGCCCATCATCAATTTGGCCAACCAAAAGATGGCCAAAAGAATATTTTAAAGAGGTTGCCGAACAGCTGACAAAAAAAGGTTTTACCGTGCTCTTGCTTGGCACAACAAAGGATACACACATTGCAGATTTCATAAAAAACGGCAACAAAAAAATAATCAATTTATCAGGCAAAACGGGGTTAAAAGACATATTCTGTATTATTTCCAATTCAAACCTTTTGATAAGCAACGATTCCGCTCCTATTCATATAGCAAGCGCATACAATATTCCAACAATTGATATCTTTGGTCCGACGGTAACCGATTTTGGCTTTACACCTTTAAGCGATAAGCACAAAATTATCGAGTTAAAAGACCTACCGTGCAGACCGTGCGGTAAACATGGAAGCGTCTCATGCAAACTCAGACATTTTAAATGTATGTCAGACATAAAACCCAAAGTGGTAATAGATGCGGCTTTTGAACTGTTATGAACATTCTTGTTATAAGATTTTCATCCTTAGGTGATATAATTTTAACAACATCTTTTTTAAACAGCATCAAAACCCTTTACCCAAAAAGTAATATTTACTACGCAACAAAAAAACAGTTTTCAGACATTATAAAAAATCAGCCTTACATAGATAAGGTTGTAGAACTTGAAGAAAATGAATCCGTTTTGCATTTTTCAAAAAAATTCAATGTCCGATTTGATTGGACATTTGACCTGCACAACAATATAAGAAGCAGGCTGCTTTCTTTATTAATAAATTCCAAAAGAACCTTCAGAATCAAAAAACATACTCTATACCGATATCAGCTCATACATAAAAAAAGTTTTGCAGTTCATTTTGCCAATAAAAGAAAAAGTAAAGATAATATAGAAGATATGATAAACCTAATCCCTAACATAAAAAATATAAAACACTTGGAAGAGATTAAGCCGATTTTGAAGATTAAAAAAAAAGAACTTAACATACCTAAAACAGTCATAGGTGTAGCACCAGGGGCAAAATGGGCTACGAAAATGTGGCCTAAAGAATACTTTAAAGAACTTATAAATATGGTAAATCAAAATCTCACAGCTGAATTTGCCCTATTTGGCTCTAAGGATGAGGTTCCTATTGCAAAATATATAAAAAGCGGTTATAAGAATGTTATGGATTTTACCGGCAAATTGTCTGTAAGGGAAACTGCATCTATTATGCAAAACTGCTCTGTAATAATTTCAAACGATTCCGCTCTAATGCATATGGCAGATGCCCTCGACATACCGATTTTGGCAATATTCGGTCCCACAGTCAAAGAATTTGGATTTTATCCAAGGGGAAAAAGTATAATATTGGAAAAAAATCTACCCTGCAGACCCTGCTCGCCACATGGCGGAAACAGATGCCCTATACAAACACATATATGTATGAAGTCCATTAAGCCCGAAGAAGTACTGAAATCAATAAAAATATTATTAGAAGTGAAGGAGAATCAATATGAGCAATGAAAGCGTACCTGTTCTTTTATATCACCATATAAATTATGAAGACGATGTTTTGTCAATATCACCTGAGCTATTTGAAAAGCAGCTGCAATTCTTAAAGGAAGAGGGTTATACCACAATAACGGCGCAACAACTTGGCGAATTTATGACCACCGGAAAAAAGGATTGGGACAAGGCTGTTATGATTACCATTGATGACGGATATTTAGATACCTGGGTCTATGCCTATCCGCTTCTAAAAAAATATGGCTTTAAAGCAACCGTTTTTATTGTTACCTGGATAGTTGAAGAGGACGAATATTTAGGATTTAACTTGGACGATTATTATGAGGGTAAAATCTCAAAAGATATGATACCTAAATGCAATTCAAATTTTGTTATTGAAAACGGTGTAAAAAAGAAGTTAGAAAGAAGATTGTGTTGGAGAGAAATCCGAGCAATGGACGCAACGGAAACAATAGATATAGAACCTCACGCTAAGTTTCATAGAAAGGTTTATTCGTCAGATAAAATTACAGACTTTAATCACCCGAAAGATAAATTATCCGCATGGAGCGACATTCTCGGCGATGAGAGGTTGGGAACACCGAATTTTGACAGAAAACCGGCTTTTTCACATAAACAATTTACGGCTGACCAGGAATTGAGAGACAGATTGGCTAAATATGTTATAGATAACGGATATCTTAATTTTTTTAAAGACAAAAACTGGAAAGACAGACTTATGTCGATAGTAGAAGATTACAAAAAAGAAAAAAATACGGACATTATAGGAAAGTGGGAATCAGACGAAGAACATATTAGACGAATAAAATCGGCTCTTGATGTGGCAAGGGGTGAGATACGATACGAAACAAATAAAAATCCGGAATCATTTTCATGGCCATGGGGCTCATACACGGATCTATCCTTAAAGTTGGCAAAGGAAGCCGGCTTTAAATACATCTTTACAACAAAACCGGGCTCAAATTCATATGGAGACCCTATAGACGAAATCAAAAGGTTCGGTGTCTGGAAAAAAGATTTGGACTGGTTTAAATCAAGGGTAAGGCTTTATTCAAATAAAATAATCTCTAAGGCTTACGGTGCTCTCTATAGAAAAATTTAATATACTGCACACCAACTTGTTATTTATAATTTTTCTATAAAAATATGACCTGAAACTATATAAATATTGCATTGTTTTCTATTTTTAGTTACAATAAGAAAATTTCTAAGGGGGTTGATATATGAAGGTTTTAAGAAATTTATTGATTTTATTAATAATCGCAGCCATAGCGGTAGGAGCGTATTTTGGTGCAAATATCTATTTTCAAAAGCAGGCGGTTAAACAGATAGATACCATGCTCAAAGACAATAATTTACAGAATGATGTCACATACAAATCTGTTAAAGCAAATCTATTTTCACGCTCAATAACCGTAAACTCTGTAAAATGGTATATAAAATCCAAGATGAACTCTAATGAAGACACATACGGCTATGTCCAATCTAAAAATGTTATCATAAAAGGTAATTTAAATAAGAATTACCGTATTGAAGCAAATGATTTAGAGTATATAAATTTAACGCCTAAGATTTCACCTCAAGCTCTAAATAAAGTTATTATGAGTGCAAAACAGTACATAGTCACATCACATAAGGGCAAAGACGACTCCACTCAATTTGACATCTCAATCAAAGATATAAATATCAATACAAAAATATTTAAGCTAACAAAAAATTATAATCAGCAAAAATTTGAAGAGATAAGCAAAATAGTTAAATTTAATAACCCTATCAATATAACTATGAACTATTCTCTTTTTCCAAAAAAAGACAGATTAAAAATAAGAAATTATTCAATTAATTTTATCAACAATTTTGGGCTCTCATATTCCGGTGACATAGAAAATATCAACATCAATAACATTAAAAAACTTACAAAACAGATGCAAAAACAGAAAAATAATTTTCTAATTATGGTAAATCTTATGTCTGAGATATTCAAGATGAAAATAACCGAATTAGCCATTAATCTTGATAATTATGGCATAGTGGAAAGAATAATTGCAGAAAAAGCAAAAAAAGAGGGTAGCACAAACGATAAGGTTATAGATGAAATACTTGCAAAACATAAAAAAACCGAAAAAATATACAAGCCGTTAAAAAATTTTATAACCTTAAAATCAAAAAGATTTTCAATAAATGTAAAAAATAAATATAAAAAAAGCTTGAGTGAATTGTTTGCGGATACGCAGTCAAAAAATAAAGAACAAATCTTCAACGATCTTGAAATTAATTATAGCAATTAGAATAGTTTTAAACAACTGCCGGCTACCATACATAAAAAGAATTGAAGAAAGAATAAAAATGTAATATATTAAAGATATGTGGGCAAAAATTTTAAACAATCTAAGACAATATGCAGATACCGAGGATTTGGAAAAATTATCTTTAATAGAGCCGATTTCAATTACACCGGAAAAGGTAAGTATTTTAATACCAAACAAGGAAATACACATACTTATCAAAGAAAAATATAAGGAGCAGTTTAAAAAAAGTGTAAAAGACACCTTCGGCACAGAGCCTACAATAGAACTATTAATTCAAGAAAAAGAAAAATCCAACCTTAATAATAAATATCAATTTGAAAATTTTATTGTAGGACCGAGTAATCAACTTGCGTATGCAGCAAGTGCAGCTGTAGGACAAAATCCTGCCAAAGCCTACAATCCTCTCTTCATTTATGGAGGTGTAGGACTCGGAAAAACACACCTTTTGCACGCGATAGGCAATCAAATTAAACAAAACAATAAAAAAGCCAAAATTCTCTATATATCAAGCGAAGAATTCACTAATGAACTAATTAGCTCGATACAGTATAAAAAAATGAACCAATTTAGAAGTAAATATAGAAATTTAGACTGTCTTTTAATAGATGATATACAATTTATTTCATCAAAAGAAAGAACGGGAGAAGAATTTTTTCACACATTTAATGCACTATACGAGAATCAAAAACAGATTATCTTAACAAGCGACAAAGCACCTAATGATATAAAAGATATTGAAAATAGACTTAAGTCGCGTTTCAACTGGGGTCTTATAGTTGACATACAACCGCCTGAACTTGAAACAAGAATAGCTATTATAAATAAAAAGGCTGAACTTTTTAATTTGACATTAGATGCTGAAATATCAAATTTTATAGCACTAAGTATAAACTCCAATGTAAGAGAAATAGAGGGAGCTCTGATTAAAATATCGGCATATGCATCAATTATGAAACAAAAAATAACCTTAACATTGGTTAAAAATATTTTGCAGGATATTGTAATGAGAAAAGAAAAAATGCTAACGGCAAAAAACATACAAGAAACCGTTGCAAAAAACTTTAATATAACCGTAGACGAAATGAAGTCACCAAAGAGAAATAAAGAAATATTAATACCGAGAGAGGTAGCTATGTATCTAACAAGAAAAATAACAAAAAATTCTCTCCCTGAAATTAAAGCAAAATTCGGCATAAAAAGCCATGCAACAATAATAAATGCGTGTAAAAAAATAGAGAAAGAGATGGAGAAAAATCAAGAATTAAAAAACAGAATAGAAGAAATAGAGAAAGAGATAACAAATGTTTAAAAAGCTTTTCAAAACAGATCAACAAATTGTAAATAATAGTAATAAAAGAAAAAACTCAAAAGATATTAACATTATTAACAAAGTTATTAACACGGATAAAATAACAAAAAATCCATTAAACACAATATTAAAAGGCTATTTCAACATAATAACAGCCTTTATTACTATTGCTATATAAATATAAGA
Source organism: Desulfurellales bacterium (assembly GCA_027064405.1). Lineage (GTDB taxonomy): Bacteria > Campylobacterota_A > Desulfurellia > Desulfurellales > Hippeaceae > JAMOPP01. The sequence continues at coordinate 792 of JAMOPP010000205.1, read as the reverse complement.
ATAAATTAAAAGGAGAAAATAATGTCAATAAACATCGAAATGGAAACAAAAGAATTAAAAAACCTGTTTTTTCTTTCAACACTCACGGTATCAAAAGAAAAAAACAATTCGTTAAACAACGCCATAATAGAAATAAAAGACAATAAACTGTCCATAACATCAAAAACACCCATCATTAAATCATCACAAACAATAGAAATAGACAGTGATAACATAGAAAAAATAGTTATAAATCCAAATACAATATTCAACATTCTAAAAGAATTATCAGAAGATAAAACAACAATAGAATTAGATGATAAATTTTTAAAAATCAAAAACGGTAACTTTAAAACAAAAATAAAAACTATCAATAAAAACCTATATCCAATTGATGAAGAAACAGGAGAAAAAGAAAAAATAACTTCACTTGATTTTAACAAATTAAAACATTTAATTAAATCAACAATATACTGCCCGGATAAAAACGATATATCAAGAGAATTCACAGGTATATTTTTAGAAATAGAAAAAAACCAATTAAAGGCTACAGCTACCGATCATTTTAGATTAATAAATGTAATAACAAACATAGAAAACCAAGAAAAAACAGATAAATTTCTTATAGAAAACGACGGAGCTTCATTGATTACAAAAATAAATTTTGAAGAAACGGTTGATTTATACAAAACACACAACTCATTAGAAATAAAAAAAGAGAACAAATTAATAAAATCAAAATTAATAAAATCAAAATTTCCGGATTACACGGAAATACTTTATGATGAAAATAATAACATTATTGAAATAAAT
>JAMOPP010000204.1 GCA_027064405.1 Desulfurellales bacterium | reverse complement strand
AATCTGTGTATCGAAATTACCAAATTGCGTATAGTTATCAGGAATGGTTTGAAGTCTTTCGCACTCTATGGGGGTTAATTTTTTAACATAGGGTTTGTAATTGCTTTTTAAAATAATTGTAATATCAGCAGGTGCATTATCATCTATTAAGTAAAGCCCTGTTTTAGCACCTCTTCCGCCCCCATTTGCCGAAAGAGTAACAGATTTGCCTTTTATAGAGTAAATTCTTTCTCCCTGCCCACCTTTTTTAATTACAGCAACTCTGACGGTCCTATCAAAATAATTTTTGCCTAAATGTATTTTCGTTCGAATAAACTTATATTCGTCAATTACTCGAAATTTTTTAAAATATGTCATACTTTTTTGTTCTAATATGTCTTTTAAGTAAATGTGCTTGTCTTGCGGAAGTCTTTTTACAGGTATATTTGTCCAATATAACCTCTTCCTTTGCTGTGCAGAGACAAGAGCAGAATTTATCTCTATCGGCTCGACTCCTACTGCTTCGCTTATTATGTCCCTCCACTCTTTTTTCATTTTAACATTTTCAAGCAGAAAATACTTAGGTTTTATAGCTTTCAACAATCTTACATATTCCCAAAACAAATAGGATTGTCCTATAAAGCTTATTCCTTCTTTTTTAAGTTTTAAATATTGATCTAAGGAAGTGATTTGCATTTTGCTTTTTGCAACCATTCCCTGTCGCTTTCCGGAGACACTCAGATCAGTGCAGGGACTTCCGCCTATAAGCAAATCTATTTGAGGCAGTTTATGTTCATCTATTGTTCTTATATCACCTAAAAAGATTGTTTCCGGAAAATTGTACCGGGTTACAGAAATGGCGTACTTATCGATTTCGCTTGCAAAATATTTTTCGTATTGAATACCTGCTTTTTGCAATGCTATTTGCCCAACAGATATCCCATCAAATAAGCTCAGTATATTTTTAATTTTCATCTTTATTATTTCTTTTTTACATATGCAAAGTGCCCAGACAGGAGGTGGTTATGACTTTTGCCTGGGGCACTTACAAAAATATATAAATAAACGAGGGGTCAGCTATTTAATTCCAACTTAATTTTAACTAAACAATTTTAATTGAACATCTTTGGTGAGTTCGACTTCTTCTATGCCTTGTTCTTTTAATTTGCCAATAGTTTTTCGTATGCTGTCATTAACAATATTTGCATATCTCAACATAGATTCATTATACATTTTTACGGCATCTACAAATTCTTCTTTGTTTTCTTTTGCTACACGACGAGGAGGCATTTTGAAATTTCCTACATAGAATGCATAGGAGTCTGTAATAATTATACCTAGTATTTTGTGTTCTTTATATCCTATATTATCGTGCATCTTAAAGGTTATCTCATCTGCCATAGTATTTTCAAGCCTTTTTAATTCGTCTTTAACATCTTTTTCATTATCAGCATGTATTTTTCCTACCCATAATGTATACGGAACAGACGCCTTATTTTCAGGACTATAAAAATTATTTAAATTAAGTATAAATACATCTTTAATTGTTTTAATAGTTTCTTTATTGAAGAAAAAGCTTTCGGATGCTCCATTTTTTGCATCAGTCATATCTCCGCTGAATATGATGTTATTTCCCTTATTCCAATAAGCATTCCATCCTATTTTTGTTTCGACAGAAGTCAAAGACAAGTCAAGGTCCACTCTGCCTTTCCCGTTTTTTCCCAGATTTTTCCAGTATATACCAATTAAATTAGAATCTGCAATATCAATTTTAGTCCCGAAGGGCAAATCACCTATAAATTTTTTTCCGGAGGTAGGTAACGCATAATTTAAATATTTGTCTACATCAAACACTATTTGATGTTTTTTAATATTATCTATTAACTTTTTTCTTATAATGCTAATTGCACTTTTAAGGTACCGTTTATACTTTCCGTTTTTTGTAACGGAATCCTCATAGTACACTTTGCCGTTACGGATGTAATACATATAAGCATTAACATTATTTTTTTGACTGTATGTCCTTAAAGAAAGGGCATTTGCAATTTTAATTATGTACATCAAATCCAATTCATTGAGCACTTCTTTAAACTGTTTTAGAGATATTTGAGAATGTTCTATTTTTTCGGTTAATGTAAGATATAAAGGTATTTTAACCGGCCTATGGTGCTTTTTAGACAGCTTGGAAATCTTATTAATCATCTTTGAAATTTCCCGATCCTTTGCACCGATTTTGATGCGGATAAAAATATCTTTGTACCGATTAAAATCTTTGGCAAGAGAAATGA
>JAMOPP010000203.1 GCA_027064405.1 Desulfurellales bacterium | reverse complement strand
ACACCGATAGTGGTTTAAATTTACCCGATAACCTATATCATAAATATACTCAACTTTAAATATATTTCAAACACCACACTTCTCCTTATTACTTTGCGTAAAGGATGCAAGTGTCAGAAATCCATTATTTAATACCATAGCATAGCAACTTTTAATACCACAAGTTAAATGCCTGTGCATAAGCCAAATTTTACTTTAAGGCAAAAAAAGATTACTCAAATAACAAGATTTTGCTTCCCCGACAAGATACAATGAACCCGATATTACATAAGTTTTATCTTCTTCATAGAAAGTAGACCAAATGGCTTCATTCACATTTTCAAAAATTTCTACTTTTCCCTTATACTCTTGCTCGATTAGAAAATTTTTCAGGCTTTCTAAATCTGCAGAAAAATTATGATAGCTTATTTTGGTTAATTTAATCTTGGAAAAATGTGGCATAAGAATTTTTAAATTATTTTTCCAATCCTTTCTATTAAGAGCTGAAAAGATTAAAACCATATTTTTATACTTTTGTATTGACAAAACAAGTTTGGATACGGCATTTTTGTTGTGTGCACCATCCAAGATATAAGTTTTATCTTTGGATTCGATTACTTCAAATCTTCCAGGCCAAAAACTTTTTTTTAAAGACTCATATTTTAGATTTAAATCATAGTATTTATTTAATACATCTATCGACAGAAGTGCAGTTGACAGATTTTCTCTAACGGAAATGCCGTGCATTGAGATATTTGTTGAATTTGCTTTCCGTTTATAACTATCATCGACAAAAAACAGTTTCGAAGTTGAGTTTTTTCTGATTATTTCCGTAACTGTTTTGCTGTTTTTTCCAACTACGCCAATATTTTTCATTATTTTTGCTTTTGTTTGAGCTATTTCTTGATGCGTCTTGCCGAGATACTCCTCATGGTCAAGCGATATTCGTGTCAAAATGCTTAAAATAGGCTTTACGACATTGACAGCATCAAATTCGCCCCCCATACCAACTTCCAATACTGCGTATTTTATATTGAAATCTTTAAATACCATAAATGCCAAAACAGTTAAAAATTCAAAATATGTCAGCTTAGTGTTGAACATATTTTTGTGTATATACCGTGCTGATTTTAAAAGCGTGGAATAGTTAACAGGAATATTATTAACTTTAAACCTTTCATTAATCTGAATTAAATGGGGTGATGTGTATGTGCCAACACGCAAACCTGCATCTATCAAAACATCCGTCAAAAACTGACATACGCTCCCTTTGCCGTTTGTTCCTCCGATGATTATGGATTGAAAGTTATTCTGCGGATTGCCCAATTTTTCCAAGATAAACTTAGTTCTATCCAAAGATAAATCAATTGAATAAGGCTGTAATGAATTCAGCAGCGATTTAAATTCTATAAAAGCATCTATTTCATTCATTCTTTTAAAGCAACCGCCGTAGCGTATCTTTTTGTATGACTTATTGATAATTTAATACCGTCAGCCTTTTTGTTGTTTATATAGACCTCCGGTTTACCATTCTCTTTATTGATTATTTCTATATCGCTAAAAAATATCTTACCTTCAAAAACCTTTATTACAGCCTCCTTCGCACAAAATCTTCCTGCCAAAGATTCGTAGGGGTTCGACTTTTTAAAACAGTATTCAACCTCCCTTTTAGAATAGATTTTATTCAAAAACCTGTTAGACCACTTTTTGCAAGCTTTTTTGATTCTTTCAATCTCTTCTATGTCTATACCTATTTCCATCTTGCTTCTTGTATAAGCTGTCTCATAAGCCTAATGGCTTCTTTTAAACCGATAAAAACACTTTTGGCAATAATGGAGTGACCTATGTTCAACTCGGTTATTTCTTCAATTTCAGCTACAGGCTTAACATTTTCATAAGTTAAACCATGCCCTGCATAAACATCCAAACCAAGTGACTTTGCATAAGCAGCAGCTTCTTTAATCCTATGTAGCTCTTTGGAAATTTCAGAGCAGGTTTTTGCATTCGCATAATTTCCCGTATGAAGTTCTATTGCCTGTGCATTGGAGCTTTTACTTGCATCAATCTGGCTCATATCAGGGTCAATAAAAAGACTTACAAAAATATCCTTTTTTTGAAGCTCTTCTACAACGGTTTCCACTTTGGAGAATTCTCTTACAACATCAAGTCCACCCTCCGTTGTAAGCTCCTTTCTGTTTTCAGGAACAATAGTTGCCTGCTGCGGTTTTACATCCAAAGCAATGCCTACAATTTCTTCATTTAAACTCATTTCAAGGTTAAGTTTTATTTTTATTATCTCTTTTATCTGATACAGGTCTTTATCCTGAATATGTCTTCTATCCTTTCTTAAATGTGTTGTTATTCCATCTGCAAGTGCCTCCTGAGCAAGCAGTGCCGCATAAACAGGCTCCGGCTCATTTGTCATTCTTGCCTGTCTTATTGTGGCTATATGATCAATATTTACACCAAGTTTCATAGATTCCTCCTTAAATATGATATTTAAAATTCTATCATCTTTTAAATTTATTTCAATAAGGTTATGATTAAGGGTATTGTAAATCCGGATACAATTGTAGTTACAAATATTATCGGAGCAAAAACATTGAGGGCAAGCGATGATATTTCTTTAATATTGGGTTTAAAAACCGCATTATACAAGAAAGCTATAGAAATAATTGTTACCATAGGAACTATTGAATCGTTAAAAACAACAAGATAATGCATAAAACCTTCCAAATAAATAGCTTCTATCATTTGACACAAACATAGTCAATATTATATGCTGTTAAATCGATTTACGCACTTGAAGTTTTGTTCTGCGTATTGTTAGTAGTAACAAAAAAAGGAGATTTTATGAGAGAAGACAGAATGGTATTGTATAGATTTTTAGGCATTTGTTTCACATACCCTTCAGAGGGCTTCGAAGATGTAGTTGCAAAAAGCATCGAACTTGTAAACACGCATTATTCAGCGTTAAATAAAAGCGGGTACAAAATAACGGGCATAAGAAATCTTAAAAAAGGTTTTGCAGAAATGAAAAATCTAAAACTCGACGAATGGCAGGGAACATACACATCCCTATTCATATCAAATTTTCCATCGACACCTCTTCATCCTTATGAATCATTCTATAAAGAGGGCTTGCTCGTAAGTGAAAGTAGCGATGAACTCGTTCAGATATATAGGGAGTGCGGGCTTGAAATATTTGACTCAAAAGAATTTCCGGATTCCATAACCTTTGAAATGGAATTTGCTTCTTTTATACTTGAAAACCAAGATGGTTGCCTGCCTGTATTTAAACAATTTTTCTTTGAACATCTATTTAGTTGGATTTATAACTTTTTTGATGATTTAATAAGATACAATGAGACACCTTTGTTTTATAAAGCCCTTGCAGAAATAGGTATAAGTTTCTTAAAAAAAGAGGAAAATTTACTTAAAGGAGCTTGAATTATGAAGAATAAAGGCTACACTCAAGTTTATACTGGGAACGGTAAAGGTAAAACAACCGCTGCAATAGGTATATCGATAAGAGCACTTGGGGCGGGTTTCAAGGTTCTGTTTGTGCAGTTTGTTAAAGGTCAAAAATACAGTGAGCATAAAGCTTTGGAGAAATTTGACAATTTAACCGTAAAACAGTTTGGGCGTGAGGGTTTTATACACTCCAAACCTGTAGCAGAAGATGTAGAACAGGCTCAAAAAGGCTATAATTTCGTATTAAATGCCTTCAAAAACGACAACTACGATGTTGTTGTTCTTGATGAAGCAAATATAGCGGTTTATTTTAAACTTTTTTCAGATGACGATTTAATAAAACTGATTGATGCAAAGCCTAAAAACTGCGAGCTTATAATAACAGGCAGATACGCAACTCAAAAAATTATAGATAAAGCCGATCTTGTAACAGAGATGAAAGATGTGAAACATTACTATACAAAGGGAATAAATGCAAGAATAGGCATTGAAAAGTAAAAATTATGAAGTTTGTCCCGATTAGACTAAATCTTCTTCAGCCATCTAACAGCAGGGAATTTGACATATACATAATGAACGATACAAAACCGCTACTTTTATTGAGCGGTTCACAACCCTTAATTGACCACAATGCACTTTTGGATAATAATAAAAATATCAATGTTTATATACCCATTAAGCAAATCGACAAATATAACAAATATATAGCATCAAACTTGGAAAATATTTTAAGTGCAAACGATATTTCAAAAGAGAACAGACTTTATGCGGTTTACATATCGATATTTGACAAAATAGACAACTTGGTTAAAAATAACGACATTTCACTTGTTAAAGATACTTTTCAAGATATATCAAACTTTGTTCTTTATTCTATGAATGACAGTGCATCCGTATCAATCTTTTTGTCTTTTATAAAAAGCGACACCTCGAATCTTTCAAATCATATGATAAATGTGGGTATCTATTCATCTATGCTCACGAAAAAACTTTATCCTGAAATATCAAATAAAAAATTTGAAGAAATCGCCAGGGGTTATTTTCTGCACGATATAGGTATGCTTAAGATAGATAAAAACATAGTCTCAAAAAAAGACAAATACACGGAAAAAGAATTTGCAGAAATCAAAAAGCATCCTATATACGGTGTTGAAATCTTGGAAAAAGAGTTGAAAATCAAATCACAGATAATAAAAAATATAGTTCTTGAGCACCATGAAAGAATTGATGGCTCAGGATATCCTTTTGGAAAAAAGAACATAAGCACTTTTGCAAGAATATGTTCAATGTGCGATATATTCGATGCGCTTACATCTCACAGAGAATACAAAAAAAATTTGCCACAAAACACCTTTGATGCTTTAAAAGAGAATAAGGAATATTTTGTTAAGGAATTTGGTTCTGAAATGTACGCATCTTTTGTAAAATGTTTTTCGATAACTTAAAGTTACATAAAATTGACAATTTTCATTAAGAATATATACTTCTTATTAACTTTTGTTTTAAGGAGCTCTTTTTATGAAAAAAATGGCATTAGTTGTTTTGTTACTACTTTTTACATCTC
>JAMOPP010000202.1 GCA_027064405.1 Desulfurellales bacterium | reverse complement strand
ACAAAAGACATTCTTCAAGATACCAAGGTTTCGGATATTATGCTCAAAAAATTTAGTAAGATTTATGAATCTGCCACTCTTGATAAAATTTATAAAACACTTTCTAATTCAAAAGATGATGAACTTGTCGTTGTGGATATGTATGGAAAGTTCTCAGGTATTATTACAATGCAATCTATAAAGTCTTTACTTAATTCTCAAGGCGTAGAAAAATTAGTTGTGGCTATGGATTTAGCATCAAAAGATGTTATTACTACAACAGAAGATGAAAATCTCCATACATTGCTTCAAAGAATAGGTTTTCAAGATGTAAATATTATACCTGTGCTTGATAAAACAGATAATAGAAAAATTATAGCAATTATTAAAAGTAAGGATATTGTAGAAGCTTATGATAAAGCAAAAGAAAAACTACTGAAATCGTGATATAAACTGTAATGCAAAAACTACCTACCGTTTTTTTCTTTGTGTGATACCTTTGACGAGTTTCTATGCATAATCTGTTGTTTCTTGAAGAAGTAATGAAATCGAAAAAGATATGAAATTTTTATTCGCAGGCTTTTTGCAACTTAGGTATGAAATTGTGCAAAATTCTTGCGGTAGCTCCCCATATAGCCTCTTTATTAAAGTTAATCATCAATGTTTCTACCGGTTTCTTCTTGTATATATAGATGTTTGGTCTTGGAGGATTTTTGATGAGAAATTTAACGGGTACAAAAAATAGTTTTTCAACTTCCTGCCTGTTTATTGTGTAGGGAGGCTGCTTTTTTACAACGCCGACAAACGGATATATAAGAAAATTTGTAGTTAATGTGCAAAGAGGCTTTTCCTGTCCCAAAATTGATAACTCCTGTTTTTGTATGCCAACCTCTTCGTAAGTTTCCCTTGTTGCAGTGTCTAAAAATGTTTTGTCCTTATCCTCTTTTGAACCTCCGGGGAAGGCTATTTGACCCGGATGCAATCTGTCGTAGCCCGGTTTTTTTTCAAAGATTATAACCCAATCGTTTTTATTCATCAGTAGTGGAATAATTACGGCAGATTCTTTTGCATCTGTCTTTTCCGCTACGGTTTCCTTTTGTAACAGGTTTTTTAACTTTGCAACATTCATATTAAATTATACAAAAACTTCAACTTTTAAGCAAAAAAATTATATCTCTTGACAATGAATCGCAGTATCTTATAGGTAGTATTAAGATAAAACGGATAAAATGTCTGCGGGACGGTTTATTATATAATCTACGGGATTGTTTTTTAATATCGTTTTATCTCTAAAGCCGTAGGAAATCCAAGCAATTTTTATATTTGCGGCTTTTGCGGATAAAATGTCATTTTCGGAATCACCTATGAAAAGTTTCTCTGCTTTGTCTTTTATGCCGTATTTTTTAATAAGTTCGAGTATCGGTTGAGGGTGCGGTTTCTTAAACTCGAATGTGTCTCCGCATACAATGTCTGTGAAGTATTTTTCCAAATTAAATTCTTTTACTACTTTGAGAGAAAAATTTGTACTCTTATTTGTCACTATAAATAATTCGTGTTTTTTACTCAGCTTTTCAAGAACGGGAATTGTGCCCTCATACACATATGTATTGTCAACAATGTGATTGTAGTAATAGGCAAGAAAATACTCTAAGAATTCATAAAATATTTGAAGTTTATTTTGTTTTAGCAGGCAGTCTTCGATTAAATCCCTTACTCCGTTGCCTACAAATTTGTAAATTTCTTTATTCGGCAAAGGGCTAAGGCTAAAATGCTTAAAAGATGCATTGATGCTGTTTGCTATATCAAGTTTGGAATCTATAATAGTTCCGTCCAAGTCAAAAAAAATTGTGGAATTCATAGAAAAAATTAGGCGCAAATAACTGCGCCTAATGAAATTTTTTAAATGCAACTACTGCGTTTGCACCGCCAAAACCAAAAGAATTTGATATTGCAGCATCGACATTTTTTTCTATTGCCGTATTTGGAACATAGAAAAGATCGCAGTCATCATCAGGATTGTCTAAATTGATTGTAGGAGGTATAACGCCCTTTTTAATAGATAAAACGCTAAATACCGCCTCAATGCCCCCGGCTGCACCAAGAAGATGTCCGGTTACGGATTTTGTTGAACTTATAGCTATTTTGTAGGCATAATCTCCAAAAACTTTTTTAATAACAGATGTTTCTATTGAGTCGTTGAAGTGGGTAGATGTGCCGTGTGCATTGATGTAGGATATATCTTGAGTTGATAGTTTAGCGTCATTAAGTGCCATTTGAATAGCATATTCTGCACCACTGCCATTGGGATCAGGAGCTGTAATATGGTAAGCATCATCGCTCATTCCAAATCCTGCAAATTCTGCTAAAATGTTGGCTCCTCTTTTTTTGGCGTGTTCATATTCTTCCAAAATTATGATTCCTGCACCTTCGCCTACAATAAATCCATCTCTGTCTCTATCAAAGGGTCTTGACGCTTTTTCAGGTTCGTCATTTCTTGTTGATAAGGCTTTCATATTTGCAAAGCCCGATATTGCCAAAGGAGTAATGGTCGATTCTGTCCCACCGCATATCATAACATCGGCATCCCCGTAAGCTATTGCCCTTGCTGCAAGGCCTATTGAGTGACTTCCTGTTGCGCAAGCGGTTACATCACTGAAGTTAGGACCTTTAACGCCTAAATTAATAGCTATATTTCCACCTGCCATATTAATTACGGCAATAGGTATGAAGAACGGAGAGACACCTTTTTGGCCTCTTGCAAGAAAAGCCTCGTTGTATTTTTCTATCGTGGAAAGTCCGCCTATCCCGCTTCCTACGCTGACACCTACTCTGAAGGGATTTTCTTCTTCGATTTTGAGCCCGGATTCCTGTATAGCTTCTTGTGCTGCTGCCAATGCATAAATGGAGAAGGGAGCCATTTTTTTAACTTCTTTTTTTGAAACGTATTGTTCGGGATTAAACCCCTTAACTTCTCCTGCTATCTGAACACTTAAATTCTCCGCATTAAACCTTGTAATTTTATCTATTCCGCTTACACCTTTACAAGCATTGTCAAAACTTTCATAAGCGGATAACCCCACAGGAGTTACAGCCCCTAAACCTGTGACAACTATTCTTCGTGACATATTTACAACCTTATTGTTTGTGAGATTCTACATAATCAACCGCATCTTTGACACTCAGAATCTTTTCTGCATCTGAATCAGGTATATCTATGCCGAATTTTTCTTCCATAGCCATAACTAATTCTACCGTATCCAAAGAATCGGCACCCAAATCCTCTATAAATTTTGCTTCCGGTTTTACTTCTTCCTCATCAACTCCCAACTGTTCTACGATAATCTCTTTTACTTCATCAACTACTGACATATAGTCCCCCTTTTCTTTTATTTTTATATATATAATCCGCCACTGATGTTTATGGTTTCGCCGGTAATGTATGACGCTTCTTCACTTATTAAAAAATCCACGAGATTTGCAATATCTTCAGGTTTTCCAAGTCTTTTAATCGCCAAAGATGATATGAGTGATTTTTTTTGTATTATATTGAGAACGTTGGTCATATCGGTTTCTATAAATCCGGGAGCTATAGCATTTACCCTTATATTTCTTGACCCTAACTCCTTTGCCAAAGATTTTGTGAATCCCAACAATCCTGATTTTGATGCTGAATAGTTTGATTGACCTGCATTTCCCATTAGACCTATTACACTTGATATGTTTATAATAACTCCGAATTTATTCTTAATCATCCATCTTGAAATATGTTTTGTGCAGTTAAACGCACCTTTTAAATTAACCGATATGACCTTGTCAAATTCTTCCTCACTCATCTTAAGAATAAGGTTGTCTTTTGTTATACCGGCGTTGTTTATCAGGTAATCAATTCTTTTATATTTCTCAATAATGCTATCTACGGCTTCTTTTGTTTCTTTAAAATTTGATACATCGAACTGTTTTATCTCACATTCTCCACCGTTTCTTTTTATTTCTTGAGATAATTTTATAGCATTCTCTTCGCTTGATGAGTAGTTAATTATAACCTTTATACCTTTTTCTGCAATCTGTCTTGCTATCTGTGCGCCTATGCCTTTTGACGAACCTGTAATTAAAGCTACCTCACCCTTGTACTTCATAACTTACCTTTATAATCATTATAGCTTTTTAAGTCAACAACGAAATTTATATTTGATTTTCTGTATGCTCTTTTTAACATAGACGATAGGATGTTTTTTGGTCCTAACTCGATAAATTCATCACTCCCCAGTTCAACGGCTTTTTCTATATTTTGAAGCCATCTTACGGGTTTTGTTATCTGTTCCATTAAGTATTTTTTGATGCTATTTTTATCTTCTATAACGTCAGAGTATACATTTTCTATTATAGCTTTCTTGGGCTTATTGATTGTGATTTTATCTATTATATTTGCCATTTTTTCTTCAACCGGCTTCATCAGGTCGCAATGGAAAGGAGCGCTCACATTTAAAGGTATGGTTTTGCCAAGAGATTCCTCTTGCGCCACTTTTGATACTTTATCCACACCTTTTTTGTATCCTGATACAATAATTTGATTTTGGGCATTGTAGTTGGCTATACTGCAATAGCTGTCATTTTCTTTTGATATGTTTTTACATAACTCTTCTACGGCATTATGTTTTTTTGTAATAATTGCCGCCATTGCACCCACGCCTTCTTTTACGGCATTTTGCATAAATTCTCCCCTTTTGTAGACGGCATAAACCGCTTCTTCAAAAGAGAAAGATTCTGCAGCAACCAAAGCCGTATATTCCCCAAGTGAATGTCCTGCCGTGATGTCAAAATCAAAATCGGTTTCCTTTTTAAGTAGGTCATATATGGCATAAGAGACCGTTAATATGGCGGGTTGTGCATTTTTCGTAAGGGTTAGTCTACTTTCGGGAGCATTAAACATAATATCGCTTAGTTTAAAGCCTAAGGAGTCGTCAGCTCTTTGAAATATATCTTTAACGCTGTCAAAATTATCATACAAATCCTTGCCCATCCCTACAAACTGAGAGCCCTGTCCTGTAAACATTAAAAAACGCATACTACTCCTCTATTGCCCTATTCATTGTTCTTATGGTATCTTCTGCTTCATTTATAATATCTTCTATTATTTTTTTGGTCGGTTTTATATCCTTTACTAATCCTGCAATTTGACCTGCCATAACACTTCCGTGTTCAACATCGCCTTCTCGTGCAGCCATTCTTAACCTTCCCTCTCCAAACTTCTCAAGCTCTTCCTTTGTCGCACCATTTGCTTCGAGTTTCAAAAATTCACGAGCAAGCTTGTTTTTTATTATTCTTACGGGATGCCCGGTTACTCTTCCTGTTATAACCGTATCTCTATCCTTTGCTTTAATGACAATCTGTTTGTAGCTTTCAGCTATAGTACACTCTTCTGCCGTTACAAATCTTGTACCCATTTGCACACCGGAAGCTCCAAGTGCAAGGGATGCTACTAAACCTCTACCGTCGGCTATTCCTCCTGCTGCTATAACAGGTATGGTAACGGCGTCCACAACCTGTGGCACTAAAGCCATGGTCGTAAGTTCTCCTATATGTCCACCTGATTCCATACCTTCTGCAATCACTGCATCTACGCCTATACTTTCCATCCTTTTTGCCAATGCTACAGATGGAACAACAGGTATAACCTTGGCTCCGATGGATTTAAATTTATCCATATACTTTCCGGGATTGCCCGCACCGGTTGTTATGACTTTTATCTTGTGTTTAATTACAACGTCTATAACATCTTCAATAAAAGGCGATAAAAGCATTATATTGACACCAATTGTTTTGTCTGACATATTTTTTGCTTTTATGATTTCATTTTCGACCCAGTCAGAGGGTGCATTACCAGCGGCAATTAATCCGAGTCCTCCCGCATTTGATATGGCAGCTGCAAGCTCAGCATCTGCTACCCATGCCATACCGCCTTGAATAATAGGATATTTAATATCCAAAATATCGCAAATTCTTGTTTTAATCATTATATCTCCTTACCATTTAATTACAGCTGCAGACCATGTAAGACTCGCACCAAAACTATTAAGCAAAATAGTATCTCCTTTTTTTACCTTTTTGTTTTTTACAGACCAGTCTAATGCGAGGGGTATTGAAGCTGCAGCGGTATTCGCGTGTCTATCTATTGTTACTACTGTTTTTTCCGGACTTATTCCGGCTTTTTTTGCAACAAGATCTATAATTCTCTTATTAGCTTGGTGTGATACCATTAAGTCTATATCTTTAAAATCCATATTTTTTTGTTTTAACGATTCTTTACTGACACCTATAATATGTCTTACAGCCAGTTTAAATGTTTCGTTGCCCTTCATCTTTATATAAATATCTCTGTTGTCTATAGCTTCCTTGGAACACGGTTCAACACTGCCCATTGCAGGAACTTGCATTAAATCCGTATAATGTCCATCTGAATGAAGTCTAATGTCAAGGATTCCCTCATCTTCATCTTCTGTGGATTCAAGTAAAACGCATGCAGCTCCATCACCAAATATTATACAAGTTCCCCTGTCTTTGTAATCAGTTATTTTGGTTAACTCTTCAGCACCTATTACAAGCGCATTTTTTACTGCACCGGATTTTATGTAGGCATTAGCTATGGATAAAGCATACATAAAACCGCTACAGGCTGCATTTATATCAAAAGCAAAAGCCTTGTCTGCGCCGAGCTTTTCTTGCACAAACAATGCCGTTGCAGGAAGCGGTTTGTCAGGTGTAACAGTTGCAACAATGATTAATTCTATTTCATTGGGAGTTATATTTGTATTTCTTAGAGCATCAAGAGATGCTTCATACGCTAAATCTGACGTTGCTTCTTCTTCTGCAATATGTCTTTCTTTAATGCCCGTTCTTTGTAATATCCATTCATCTGTGGTGTCTACTATTTTTTCCATATCTTTATTTGTGAGAATTTTCTTTGGTAAGTATGAACCGGTAGCTACTATTTTAGCATTCAAAATTCCACCGCCTTTTTACACTTTTGTAATACTATGCAATTTGCAACGGCTTTTTCAATCTTGTCGTTTATGTTTAGTTGTGAAAATTTTACCGCTTTCAATATTGCATTTTTAATGGCTTTTGCATTGCTTCGACCATGACCTATTACACAATTTCCGTTTACGCCAAGAAGAGGTGCTCCTCCAAACTCAGCATAATCAACCTTTCTTGCAAGCAGTCTGAATGCAGGCTTTGCAAGAAGAAACCCTATTTTGTACCACAAGCTTTTTTTAATTTCGCTTTTTAAAAAATTTGCTATAACCTCAGGGAGGGATTCTGATGTTTTCAAGACAACATTTCCGACAAAACCGTCGCATACAACAACATCGGCTTTTCCTGTGTATATATCGTCGCCCTCTATATTGCCTATGAAGTTTAACGAACTTCTTGAAAAAAGATCGTAGCTTTCTATTACAAGTTTATTGCCTTTCCCGGGTTCACTGCCATTACTTAACAATCCAATCTTAGGCTTTTTTATGCCTACCATATATTTGACATATATGGCGCCCATAATGGCAAATTCAAGTAAATTGTAAGGTTTGCAGTCAACATTTGCTCCTGCATCCAATAGAAGAACGCTTCCGTTAAGTGTGGGAAGAAGCGTTGCTATTGCAGGTCTTGTTACTCCTTTGATACGACCGAAATCAAACATCGAAATTGCCATTGCAGCCCCGGAATTGCCGGCTGTCACAAAGGCATTTGCATTTTTATTTTTTACCAATTTAATGCCAACTGACATTGATGAATCTTTTTTTCTTAAAGCAAGACTCGGTTTTTCGAACATACTGACAGTTTCCTCGGCATTGACTATGCTAACTCTTTTTTTGTCAAATTCGTACATCTTGAGCTTCTCTACAATCTCTTTTTCTTTGCCCACAAATACAATGTCAGCGTCACTTTCCTGTATAGAATTCAAAGCCCCGGATATTACAGTATCAGGGGCTTTGTCGCCTCCGTATACATCGACGGCAATTTTATAAGCCACTTAATCCTCTACGGAGATGATTTCTTGATCCTTATAATATCCACATGAAGGGCATACCCTGTGAGGAAGTTTGAATTCTCCGCAGTTAGGGCATTTGGAAAGTGCTACACCTTTTAACTTCTTATGAGTAGCTCTTTTTGCCGCTCTTGAATGACTTGATTTTCTTTTAGGCTGTGCCATTTTAAACTCCTTCTTTATTTAATTATTGCAATAATTCTAATGCGTTAAAAAAATATCCTATCTCATAGTCGGCAGACTCTTTTGAGTCTGAACCGTGAACTGCATTTCTTTCTATATCCGTGCCGTATAATGCTCTTATTGTTCCGGGTTTAGCCTCTTTGGAATTTGTAGCTCCCATAAGTTCCCTATAGTCGTTAATTGCATTTTCTTTTTCTAAGACCATTACAATAACCGCTCCTTCAGACATAAAGCCGGTCAAAGAACCGTAAAACGGTCTTTCTTTGTGAACTATATAAAATCCTTCAGCCTGTTCTTTTGTCAGCTTGATTTTTTTCATCCCGATAATTGAAAATCCGTTTGCCTCCAAAAGATCTATCACCTTGCCGGCGTTTTTTGCCGCTACACAATCCGGTTTAATTATGGATAGCGTTCTTTCTTTCATTTTTCCTCCCATTGATTACTGTTTCTTAACATTATTGTTCTTATTGCTTGCCGGTTTTGATGAGGACATACTTTGAGATTTACTGTTAGCGTAGTCAGTCACATACCACCCGCTACCTTTCAACTTAAAGGATGTGGGCGAAATAAGTTTTTTTATATTACCTTTTTTGCCGCAATTTGGACAAACCTCAGGAGGTGCATCTGACATTTTTTGCAAAAGTTGAAATTTATGAGAACAAAATCCACATATGTATTCATAGATAGGCATACACTAACCCCCAAGCATCTTTGTAAAAGTCTCTTTTTCAATACAATCAATGACAAGCTTTTTTGTCTTTGATTTTTCTCCGCTCTTAAACTTTATGCAACTTTTTGCTATCTTTAACTTCTTTGACAGCAATTTGATAAGAGACGCATTTGCTTTACCTTCTATAGGCTGTTCCTTTACCGAAACAAGTAGTATATTTTCCTTAAAACCTAAAATTTCACTCTTTTTTGCATTAGGTTTTAATTTAACTTCAACAATCACCATAATAAACCACCTACAAAAAGGCGCAAAGAAGGTAGCATAACTTTATTTAACAGTCAATATTTTTTTGTTTTGTATTTTATATCTTCCTTCCTATGGTGTATATCTATGTTTAAAAATAAATTTTAACTTGATAATTCTCAAAAAAAATATATCGTTTCCGTTCTACTACTTTTTTGAATTGCGGGAGGTTGTTTGAGCAATATAATCGTTTTGCTGATGCTGTTTGCCACAGTTATGTTTTGGGGCATAGGTTTTCCGATTTCAAAATTAGGTGTTGACTATATACCGCCTTTTACATTTGCTTTTTTAAGATTTTTTATAACTTCTATTATTTTTAGTATAATTATGATAAAAAAATATAACCTTAAAGTTAAAACTTTGACGGATAATTTCCTTATTCTATCAATTATGGGCATAAGCGGTATTACAGCTTATAACTTTTTTTATCTTTATTCTTTAAAACTCACGCTTGTGTCGAACTCAGCTTTAATTGCAGCATTTAACCCTATTATAACAACAATTATTGCTTCAATAGTCCTAAAAGAGAAAATTAATAATTTTATGTGGATAGGGATTATCTTATCTTTTTTTGGTGTATTGCTCATAATTTCTCACGGTTCTATCGCTATTGTGCAACACCTTTCATTTAATAAGGGTGATATGTTTATGTTTATAGCAACTTCTCTGTGGGCAGCCTATTCCGTATCGGCAAAAATAGCTATGAAGAGATTAGATTTTTTTACAGCAGTCGGGCTTTCTACAATTCTCGGAACAATTTATTTAATCCCTTTTGTATTGTTTGAGCCAGGCAGTGAAAATATATTCAGCTATCCCTTGGTGTCGTGGTTTAGCGTTTTTTATATGTCTATCGTTGCGACTTTTTTTGCTTTCACTATGTGGTACAAGGGTATAGAAAGATTTGGTGCATCCAAAACAAGTATTTTTGTTAATCTCGTTCCCGTCTTTGGTGTGATAGCTTCATCTCTAATGCTTAATGAAAAAATAGAGCCGATAACTTTGATGGGTGGGGGTATGGTAATCGTGGGTGTTGTAATTACAAATCGTATGAAAACCTAAATATTTTAAAAATATCGTATGCTATTCTATCTTGATTTTTAGTTTATAGACAACATATGAAAGTAAGAAAAAATAAGAAATATAAAATAAGTTAAAATATATAAGATAGGTTAATTTATTATCTTTAAAGCATATTTTTATCTACAAGTTGTCAGAAAATATATTGACATTGAATCCATTTAATGTAAAATTCGTGTAGCGTATGTAAAGTAATATAATTTTAGTTTTTGAGGAGGACATGCTTATGCTTGAATGGTTAAGTGCCGGGATAGACATAGTATTGGTAGCTGTGATTTTCTTGCTTGTGCTCGGTTTGGCACGCTATCTTGCCCCAAAACAGCATAATCCTTTTAAATCACAGGTGTATGAGTGCGGAATATTTCCTGTGGCAGAAATATCTCAATTTAATATCAGATTTTTTGTCATAGCGATTATGTTTACGCTCTTCGACATCGAAGCCCTTTTTATGTATCCATGGGCTTTGGATTTTAAGGAGTTAGGTACTTTGGGTGTTGTGGAGATGTTTATTTTTCTTTTCCTTGTTTTCTTGGGATGGATCTATGCCTATAAGAAAGGAGCGTTAGAATGGCAGTAGAATCTTTGGGACCAAAAAATGTTGTTATAACAGCTAAGCTTGATAAACTTGTTAGCTGGGGAAGAAGGTGGTCTTTTTGGCCTATGACATTTGGTTTGGCATGTTGTGCTATTGAGATGATGTCAACAGCGGCAAGCCGTTTTGATTTGGCAAGAATTGGTGCTGAGGTGTTTAGACCTTCGCCAAGGCATTCGGATGTTATGATAGTTGCAGGAACTCTGTCAAAGAAGATGGCTCCCGTATTGAGAAGGTTGTATGACCAGATGCCTAACCCTAAATGGGTTATATCTATGGGTAGCTGTGCTAACTCAGGAGGCGTTTTCGATACATATAGTGTTGTTCAGGGTGTTGACTTGATTGTTCCTGTTGATATCTATGTTCCGGGATGTCCCCCTACACCGGAAACACTGTATGATGCTTTCTTAAAATTGCAGAATAAACTAAGGATGGGGGGTTCGTTAGATGCTTGATACAAAAGTTGTTGATTCTCTGAAGGCAAAGTTTAAAGACAGTATTGTTGAAGTAAGCGAATCTTGCGGGGATTCTATAATAAAGGTGGAATTGAGTTCTTTGCATGATGTTTTAAAATTTTTGCATTCAGACTTATCTTTCGATTATTTATTGTTTTTGACAGCCGTTGATTATCCTAAAAGGGAAGGCAAAAGATTTGATGTAGTATATCAATTGCGCTCAACTGCAACTTTTGACGAAGTAAGAATAAAGGCAGAAGTGGCAGATGGTGAAGATGTTGAAAGTGCAAGTGATATTTGGGGATGCGCTATAGGTGATGAATGTGAAACTTACGATATGTTCGGCATAAAATATATTAACAATTCGGAGTTAAGAAGAGCCTTTATGCCTGATGACTGGAATGGTTATCCTCTAAGGAAAGAATATCCTCTAAAAGGGGATGATTTTTCCGATAGATATTTGGATAAATATTTACCTAACGGCCAGCGTCATAAAATAGAACATACAAGGATGCCTTAGGAGGTAAGATGAGTAGTTCAGATATTAGAACCTTAGAGCTTAATATGGGGCCTCAGCATCCGAGTACCCATGGAGTTTTGAGATTAGTTCTGCAATTAAACGGTGAGATAATTGAGAATACATCTCCAAGAGTTGGTTATCTGCACAGAGGATTTGAGAAGATGGCTGAAAATATGAGTTATCAGCAATTTACTCCTGTAACAGATAGGTTGAGTTATGTAGCGAGTATGAACAATAACTTAGCCTATGCGATAGCTGTAGAAAAACTTCTTGGCGTTGAAGACCAGATTCCCGAGAGAGCTCAATATATAAGAGTTATGGTAGCTGAGTTAAACAGAATTGCATCGCATCTTTTATGGGTTGCAACACATGCTCTTGATATTGGCGCTATGACACCCTATTTCTATTGTTTCCGCGAAAGAGAGATGATTGTGGATATGTTTGAAGAGATTTGCGGAGCAAGACTACTTTACAATTATGTAAGAATAGGTGGAGTAGCTAAGGATATTACACCAAGGTTTATGGATTTGCTCAAAGAATTTGTGAAAATTTTCCCGGATAGACACAAAGAATACAATACTTTGCTGACTAAAAACCGTATTTGGCTTAAAAGAACTAAGGATGTCGGTGTTATTAGCGCCGAAGATGCCATAAATTGGGGAATTTCAGGTCCTGCACTGAGAGGAAGCGGAATGGAGTGGGACTTAAGGAAAAAGAGACCTTATGCGGCGTATTCGGAGTTGGATTTTGATGTACCTAACTATCCTGAAGGTGATGTATATGCAAGGTACTTGGTAAGAATGGATGAGATGCTTCAGAGTATAAGAATTTTGGAGCAGTGTATTCAGAAAATTCCCGATGGTCCTGTAATGATGGATGATTTCAAAAAGATTACAAAGCCGATAAAACCGCCTGCTGGGGAATCTTACGGGTATGCTGAGAATCCTACCGGAGAGTTGGGATTCTTTATTGTAAGCGAAGGCAAAAATAAACCGTACAGAATGAAAATAAGGGCACCATCTTTCGTGCACGCATATGCTTTACCATTTATGATAAAGGGTTCTTTGTTGGCAGATGTTGTTGCTGTAATAGGAAGTTTAGATCTTGTTTTCGGCGAAAGTGATAGGTAGTGAGGTGAAAATATGTCTATTGTAATATGGGGTTTAATAAAATTCATTGTGGTTTTGCTTCTTATAAGTCTTTATGTTTTGTTTATGACTTGGTTTGATAGAAAAGTTCTTGCAAGAATGCAGAACAGAGTGGGTCCTAAGCTAATAGGTTTTCATGGTTTGTGGCAGCCGCTTGCCGATGGCGTAAAATCTATTTGGAAAGAGGATGTGATGCCCGGCAAGGCGTATAAGTTTATGTTTTGGCTTGCTCCGGTTATAACTATTACTACTGCATTTGCGATATCATTTGTGATTCCTTTTGCACCACCGGTTAAAACTGCAAGCGGTGTTGTATTTCATTTTTCAGTTGTAAACCTTAATGTGGCGATTCTGTTTGTATTTGCGTTTCTCGGTCTTTCATCCTACGGTGTTTTATACGCAGGTATATCGTCAGGAGGAAGTAAATATCCTTTCTTGGGCGCTCAGAGAGAAGGCGCTCAGATGATAAGTTATGAGATAGTTCTTGCTCTTTCTTTGCTTAACCCTATCTTAATGAGCCAGTCTCTTAACTTTGAAACAATTGTTGCGGCTCAGACTCATCATCTGTGGTATGCATTTTATCAGCCTGTAGCGTTTGTTACATATTTAATAGCAATGTTCGCAGTTGCAGGAAAAGTTCCTTTTGATATGCCTGAAGCTGAATCTGAAATTTGTTGCGGATATTTTGTTGAGTATTCAGGTTTGAAAATGGGTCTCTATCCTTTTGCGCAGTATGTTGTTGTGCTTGTGCTATCTGCGATTATGGTTTTAATGTTCCTCGGAGGATGGAACGGTCCTTTCTGGGACGGGGGTTTTGTAGCCGGGTTCATATGGTATTGGATTAAAGTGGCGTTTTTCATCTTTTTGTTCACTTGGATATGGGGTACTTTACCAAGATACAGATATGATCAGTTGATGGATATAGGATGGAAAATCTTGCTTCCTATAACGGTGTTAAATATCTTTTGGACAGGTTTTGCCTTGACAATAGGTTTACCATTTTTTTAATAGGAGGTTTTGATGTTTTTTAGCGATTTTAGAAAAGGTCTTATGGTTACACTTAAATATCTTTTTAAAAAGCCTGTCACGGAAAATTATCCTTATGAAAAAATTAAAATGCCGGAAAGAGCAAGGTGGCTACACAATTTTAAGGCTGAAAAATGCATAATGTGTAAAATGTGTGTTAATATATGTCCACCTAAGTGTATAACTATGGATATCGGTAAGAATGCGGAAGGGAAGAGAAAACTTAACGGATATGATATGGATATAGACAGATGTATATTTTGTGGGTTTTGTGTAGAGGTTTGTCCTACAAAAGCCATAATTATGACAGATGTTCATGAGTTTGCCGATTCAAACAGAAACAATCTTCACTTTAATATGCAACAGCTTGCAAGCGTAGGCGAAGGCAAAACGGAAGTTGAAGAAGAAAAAAAGGCGGTGTAGATATGGCAGAATTTGTGTTTTTCGTATTGGCTTTAGTGACAATTGTTGGTGCTCTTGGCACTGTTATATCAAGAAATGCTTATGCGTCTGCGTTGTGGATGGTTGCGGCATTTTTGGGTGTATCCGGTTTGTTTATAATGCTTAATGCCCCTTTCATTGCGATGCTTCAAATTATTGTTTATGCAGGTGCCATAGCTGTTCTTATCATATTTGTAATGATGCTTATGGATAGAAGGGTGCTTAACAATAAAGAAAGATTTAATCCTCAATATTTATGGGGAGTTGTGTTGGGAGTTGGTTTGCTTGCGGATTTATCCGCTTTGGCATTTAAATTTAGGATTAATTTGTCACATATTGGGGAAAACTTAACTTTAAACGGAAGCAATACCAAAATGATAGGTGATGTTTTGTTTAAGAGGTATCTTTTTCCTTTTGAAATAACTGCGATCATTTTGCTTATTGCCCTTATCGGTGCAGTTGTTCTTACAAGGAAGGATATAAATACATAAGGAGTGAGTATGATTGTATACTACATGATTGTGGCAGTTTTGTTGTTTGCCATAGGTGCAACCGGAGTTATGATTAGAAGAAACTTCATAATTGTACTTATGTCTTTGGAGATTATGCTAAACGGAGCAGGAATGCTACTTATCATTATGGCTTATTATTTGGGGAATATTTCTGGTCAAGTTATGTTTATATTTGTAGCGGCGGTGGCAGCCTCTGAAACAGCTATAGGATTGGCTATTGCAGTTATGATGTATAAAAGGAAGGGAAGTCTCGATATCAATAACTTCTCTATGTTGAAAAAATAAGAAGGGGATTGTAGAATGAGCGGAATATTATTATTTGTTATACTTGCGCCTCTTATAGGTTTTTTAATCAACGGTTTGTTTGGAAAGTGGACTAAGCCCTACGCCGGTGTTATAGCATCTTTGGCTTTGGCGACATCGTTTATACTCGGTCTTTTCCCTATAATGTCCGTATTAAACGGACACATTGTAGAGTACAGCTATTTTACTTGGCTACCGTTTAAAGAGGTTACTGTTCAGTTCGGTTTAAGGGTTGATGCATTAAGCGCGGTTATGCTTTTTGTTGTTACCTTTGTTTCAACAATGATTCACATATATTCTATAGGATATATGCATGGCGACAAGGGATACTCGAGATTTTTTGCGTACCTGAATCTCTTTGTTACGTCTATGCTTATTCTTGTTCTCGGAAACAGTTATCTTCTTATGTTTGTAGGATGGGAAGGTGTTGGTCTTTGCTCATATCTTTTGATTGGATTCTGGTATGAAAAAGATACGGCATCAGATGCCGGAGAGAAGGCTTTTGTTGTTAATAGAATTGGTGATGCCGGTTTTACAATAGGTGTTTTATATATCATCTATTACTTTGGAAGCGCTACTTATTCAAATGTTTTTCCGAGGGTTGAGGATGTGCTTTCACCTGCTGCCGCAACAATAATAGGTCTTGCTCTATTTTTGGGTGCTGTTGGTAAATCCGCACAGTTTCCATTGTATATATGGCTTACGGATGCAATGGAAGGTCCTACGCCTGTCTCTTCATTGATTCATGCAGCTACGATGGTTACAGCCGGTGTTTATATGGTAGCTCGTTCAAACGCAATATTCTCTATGGCGCCGATAGCTCAAGAGGTTGTGGCAAGTGTCGGTGCGTTTACGGCATTTTATGCGGCTACTATGGCTCTTACGCATAAGGATATTAAGAGGATCCTCGCCTACTCAACACTCTCACAGCTCGGATATATGTTTATAGGTGTCGGTATAGGTGCTTATTGGACAGGTATATTCCATCTTATGACGCATGCATTTTTTAAGGGTCTTTTGTTCCTTGGAGCAGGTGCTGTTATGCACTCTATGAGAGGCTTGCTTTCTATAGATTTAATGGGAGGGCTGAGAAAGAAGATGCCTCAGACCGCAGCACTAATGGTAATAGCGTCATTGGCAATTTCAGGAATACCTCCCTTTGCAGGATTTTTCTCAAAGGATGCAATCTTAGGTCATGCTTTGGAATTCGGTCATCCTGTAATTTGGGTAGTCGGTGAAGTTACGGCTTTTATGACGGCATTTTATATGTTTAGGTTTGTGTTCACTGTGTTTTATGGCGAAGAAAAGGTTCCGGGATTGTATCACGAACTTCATACCCACGAAGCACCCTCTGTTATGACTATACCTATGTGGGTACTTGGTATTATGTCAATTATAGGGGGACTTGTAGGATTAAAAATTGGCGGACATATACCATTTGAACATCTTGTCACTCAAATTGCCCCAAATACGGAAATTCCAAATGAAAAACATTATTCTGAACTTATACTCATAGGAACCTCTGTAACTATGGGTCTTTTGGGAATTCTTTCTGCCTGGTTGGTTTATATAAAGAAAATTGTTACGGCAAAGTCTATTGCAAATACATTTAAACCCATTTACACTCTACTTGCAAATACATACTATGTTGATGAATTTGTTGCGTATTGTATCGTTAAACCCTTTTGGTGGGTTTCAGAGCATCTTCTCTGGAAGATTGTTGATGTTAAGATTATTGACGGTGGCGTAGATGCTGCAGGATGGCTTGCCGGAAGATTGGGTTTGTTGTTTAGAATATTCCAAACAGGTTTTATAAATCAGTATGCCTATTGGGTGACTTTGGGCTTTATTATTTTAAGCGGATGGTACATTGTTAAAATTATTTAATTTAATAGTAAGGAGTTTTAGGGTATGAATCAGCTTCATTTTCCTATTCTGTCACTAATAACCTACATTCCTCTTGTCGGAGCTATTTTAGTTTCTCTGATGAGCGAGAATAATAAAAAAATGATAAGATTTGTGACATTTTCGGTTTTAGTGATAGATTTCATTGTTTCTTTACCTCTATTTTTCTACTTTGACCCTTCAACATACCATATGCAGTTTGTGGAGCGAGTTCCATGGATTAAGTCTATGGGTTTTCAATATTATATCGGTATCGATGGAATTAGTTTATTCTTGGTGCTTTTGACAACATTTTTAACACCTATTGCTCAACTCTCAACATGGAGTGCCATTGATAAGAAAGTTAAGATGTTTAATATAGTTATTTTACTTCTTCAAACCGGTATGCTCGGCGTGTTTATCTCTTTAGATATATTTTTATTCTATGTATTTTGGGAGATTCAGCTCATACCTATGTATTTAATGATAGGTATATGGGGTGGTCCTAACAGGGTTTTTGCTACTATGAAGTTCTTCTTGTATACATTTGCCGGTAGTGTTTTGATGATGATAGCCATTATGGCTCTTTATTTCTTAAACCATCATTTTACAGGTGTTTATACAACGGATATGGTGCAGCTTATGAAGACTCCACTTCCTCTGCATTTGCAGATGTGGATGTTTATAGCTTTTCTTCTTGCTTTTGCCATCAAGGTTCCGATGTGGCCATTCCATACTTGGCTCCCGTGGGCACATGTTGAGGCGCCTACGGCCGGTTCGGTTATATTGGCAGGTGTTTTGCTGAAGATGGGAACATACGGTTTTTTGAGATTTAATCTACCTATGTTTCCGCAGATGACTCACGAGTTTGCATCGTTTGTTGTAGCATTGTCTATAATAGGTATATTCTATGGTGCATTTGTTGCGATGGTGCAGCCTGATATTAAAAAGCTTGTTGCATATTCTTCCGTTTCGCATCTTGGATACTCGATGCTGGGTATGTTTGCTTTAACTCAAACAGGTATGGAGGGTTCTATACTTCAGATGATTAACCACGGCGTATCAACAGGGGCACTATTCTTGACAGTGGGTATTATTTACGAAAGAAGACATACAAGATTAATATCAGAATACGGAGGATTGGCATCACTGATACCTGTTTTTGCAACTTTCTTTATGATATTTACACTATCGTCTATAGCAGTTCCCGGAACAAACGGTTTTGTCGGTGAGTTTATGATACTGCTTGGAGCATTCGAGTCTAACCATATTTATGGTATAATTGTGGCATTCGGAGGACTATTCTCAGCTGTGTATATGCTTACGATGTATAAAAGAGTTGTATTTTTAAAGGTCACAAAACCTAAGAATTTAGGGCTCAAAGATATGAATAAAAGAGAGTGGGCATATATGGTTCCTCTTTTGATTTTTGTTTTTTGGATAGGTATATATCCAAATACATTTTTGTCAAAAATGAGAGTTTCCGTAGAGCATCTTTTGAATCAGGTAAATAGAACTACGGTAAATGTGAATACTCAGGAAAGCCGACTACAGCCTATTACAACTGTAGTGGTTAAAAAAGGTTAAAGGGGAGTTGATATGCTTTATTCTATGAATGATTTTATGGCTATTATTCCGGAAATAATATTAGCTGTTTTTGCCATTGCCATTTTACTGATAGATTTGTGGCTCCCTAAAAAACTAAAAGGGTTTAACGGCATATTGGCACTTCTGGGGGTTGCCACCTCTCTTGCAAGCGTAATTATGACATATGGCACTAATCAATCGGCATTCAATAATATGTTTGTTATGGATGCATCGGGTAGTTTTGCCAGTATTATTATTCTTTTAACTACATTTGTGGTTATCGTGATGAGCTTTGATTTCTTAAAACGAGAGGATATAAATGTAGGAGAGTATTACGAAATACTATTGTTTTCTGTAATAGCAATGCAGGTTTTGGCTTCCACATACAACCTTATAACGATGTTTATAGCTGTAGAAACACTTTCACTCGGAATGTATGTTTTGACGGGATTTTTGAGAGATAAGGATGAGAGTGTTGAAGGGGCAATGAAATATTATATTTTAGGTTCGTTTGCATCGAGTTTCTTGGTGCTCGGCATAGGTTTAATGTATGGATTATTCGGAAGTGTTGATTTAAATGTTATAAAAAGCGGACTTATGCAGGCGGATTCATTTCATATTTGGATTTCAATTTTTGCATTCTTGATGATATTTGTGGGATTTGGATTTAAAGTCGCCGCATTCCCTTTCCATTCTTGGACTCCGGATGTGTATGCTGCTGCACCTACACCTATAAGTGCTTTTATGTCCATAGCTCCTAAGGTAGCATCTTTCCTTGCACTAATGAGATTTCTTGTTGTTGGTCTTGGTCCGATTGAGATAGAATGGACGAAAGTGCTATGGGTAGTTGCGGTATTAACCATGACATTTGGTAATACGGTGGCTTTGTGGCAGAAAGATTTGAAAAGGCTTCTTGGTTATTCTTCAATAGCCCATGCAGGATATATGCTGGTAGGTATTACAGCCGCCAACGCTTTAGGTTACGGAGCTGTAATGTTTTATCTCTTCGGATATCTTTTTATGAACCTCGGTGCATTTGCAGTAATAGAATTTATAAGTTCCAAAGGGGATAGAAATACTGAAATATCGCATCTGAAGGGATTTGGATATAAGTATCCGATATTGGGAGCCGCTATGCTGATATTTATGTTCTCTTTGGCGGGCGTGCCTCCAACGGCTGGTTTTATAGGGAAATACTATCTTTTCTCTGCAGCTGTTAAATCACAGCTTTATTATCTTGCTTTGATCGGTGTTGTTAATAGTGCCATCTCTGCATATTTCTATTTAAATATTGTTGTTACAATGTATATGAAAGGTGAATCTGAAGAAAGCATTAATGTTTTAAACAGTTTTCCTTTAAAAGCTGTTGTTATATTCGGAGCAATAGGTGTGCTTTATGTAGGCATTTTACCTAACTCTTTCTTGAATATAGCCCTTCACTCAATAGGATTTTAAGCCTTTCTTTTTTAAGGTAGAGATTTTATATCTCTACCTTTTTCTTGACAAAAAAATACCATAAGTATAACCTCTGCGGAGATATTAAAATTTTAAGAGGTGAGGAATTGGATACTATAGAAAAAACAGCTCAATTTATTATGGGCACATATAAGAGGTTAGATGTTGTTTTTGAAAAGGGCGAAGGTCTATATCTTTTTGACACTTATGGTAATAAATATCTTGATTTTTTAGCTGGAATAGCTGTTAATATATTGGGCTATTCCCACCCTGTTATTGTGAAAAGTATAAAAGAACAGGCTGATAAGCTGATACATATTTCAAACTTATACCATATAAAAGAACAGGCTGATTTGGCTGAATTCTTGATTAATAAAAGTGTGCTTGATAAAGCTTTTTTCTGCAACAGCGGAGCGGAGGCTAATGAAGCTGCAATAAAAATAGCAAGACTTTACGGAAAAGGGGAAAGGTATAAAATTATAGCTATGGAGAATTCATTTCATGGAAGAACTATGGCTACTCTTTCCGCTACGGGACAGAAAAAGTATCATAAAGGTTTTGAGCCTATGCTCGAAGGTTTTGATTTTGCCAAATTTAATGATTTTGATGATTTTAAGTCAAAAGTTGATGATAGTGTATGTGCTGTTATGCTTGAGCTTGTTCAGGGAGAAGGCGGTATAAATTTAGCCAGCAGGCAGTATATACGGGATTTGTATAGTTATTGTAAAGAAAATGATATCTTGCTAATGATTGACGAAGTGCAGACCGGTATGTGCAGAAGCGGAAAACTATTTGCGTATGAATATTACGGTATAGAACCGGATGTTGTAACTTTATCAAAAGCACTGGGAGGTGGTGTGCCTATAGGAGCTCTCCTTGCGAAGAATAAGGTTGCTGATTATTTTAAACCTTCCACTCACGGCTCTACATTTGGAGGCAATCCTTTTGTATCCTCTGTGTCATTATCAGTGTTAGAGTTTGTTACAGAAGAAAATTTTCTTGCACATATAGAGGATATGGGGAATTATTTTTTAGATGGTTTAAAGAATATAGCTAAGGATAAAAAACAAATAGAATCTGTGGGTGGCATCGGTCTTATTTTGGGAATACATTTTAAAAATCCAAAAGATGCAGACAGTTTGGTGCAAAAAGCCTTTAAGAGAAAAATTTTAATCGGAAAAGCAGGAGATAGTAGCGTTAGATTTGAGCCTCCTTTGATTGTTGAAAAGCATCATATAGATGAGGTTTTAAATTTTTTAAAAGAAGTTTTATGAAATTAAACGAGGATTTTATTGAGAGAATATCAGAACATATAAGTACGGTCTTTGGTATAGGTTATACGGCTTATGCGCCGGGAACGATGGGTAGCCTATTTGGACTTCTGTTTTATATGTTCATAAAAGATTTGCCGTTGTCGGTTTATATATCGATTATAATTGTGTTGTTCGTAGTGGGTGTTTTGAGTAGTGATGTGATGGAAGATATTTATGATATAAAAGACCCGTCATTTGTTGTTATAGATGAAGTTGTCGGTATGCTTATATCTATGATAGCTATACCATACTCTCCGACTGCGGCGATATTGGGTTTTTTGCTTTTTAGGATTGTTGATATATCCAAGATACCACCTCTAAATTTTCTTGAGCGATTTCCCGGAGGCTTTGGCATTATGATAGACGATGCTGTGGGAGGCTTAATGGTGAATATTATTTTGCAGGTTTTGTATAAATGGATATAGCTTGTGTTTTTTTAGATATAAATGCAAATATAGGCATTGATAAATATGAGATGTATAAGATTGGAGTTTCTGTATCATTTTTCATTGAAAGTCAAGGCAATCTTGACCAGATTAGAAAATCCTTGAAATTTGCCCATGAATCATCCGACGGGATTTGCATATTTTACAATAATGTAAGTTGGCATAATCTGCAAAAAGCATTTCTTATGGAATTTGAGAGAAGTAGCATATTTGTAGAGGATAAAAATCCGTATGTTATAGCCAAGGGGTTTAAAAAAGAGGCAGAGGGTGTTTTTTTTGATAATGTTTATGGAAAACCTGTGCTGATGGTGCCGTATGATTTGAATTGTCAAAGTAATCTGTCGGTCTTTAACCATTTAAAGGGTGAAAATTTAAGGATAGGTTTATTTGAAGAAAAAGTTAAAAATGATTTCGTTGTTTATGCAGATGAAGTTGAAACAATTTTAAGTGTAAACAGTAGAGAATTAGAACAATTAAAACAAAATATCAATGAAAAAAATATATATACAAGCTGTGGTGAATCGCCTCAGCAGTCCCTTTTTAATATTCTTGCAACATTAAATGTTACTGTTTCTACGGCGGAGTCATGCACAGCGGGTATTGTTTCTGGCAAAATTGCTGATTTGCCAGGCGTATCCGGATACTTTAAGGGCGGATGCGTGACATATTCAAACGAATTGAAAAGTAAGTTTTTGAGTGTCAATGTCAATACCCTTAATAACTTCGGTGCCGTCAGTAAAGAGGTAGCTGAGCAGATGGCTTTAGGTATCTTGCACAAGTCAGGCTCGGATTATGCAGTTTCGATTACAGGCATAGCCGGTCCAAGTGGCGCAACAAGGGATAAACCTGTCGGGTTGGTCTATTTTTCGGCTGTATCTCATAAAGATATAAAAACGGTAGAGAAAATTTTTACAGGAAACAGAAAGATTATAAGGGAAAAAGCCGCAAAATTTGCATTACTGTTTTTAAGACAATTTATTTTAGAGAGCGTATGAGGATTTTTCTATCTATAGATATACCCGATGAAGTAAAGGCTCAGCTTGCGAATTTAGAAAAAAATTTAGGTCAATATAGTAAAAATGTGAGGTTTACCCCTGTTAATAATTTACACATAACCGTAAAGTTTTTATCTGAACAACCGGATTTTGCGATTGGAAAAATTAAAAATATTCTTGCTGAACAAATTCCAACGACCTGTTTATTTAGTGTGCATTTAAATAAATGCGGAGTCTTTCCCAATTTAAATAATGCAAGGGTGCTGTGGATAGGAGAGGATAACAATAACTTTGTGCAATTTGCAGAATCTGTTAATAAAAATCTAAATATTTTTAGAATGCAAGAAAATAAGCCTTTTTGTCATATGACAATTGGAAGAATAAAAAAAATTGGAAAAATAGAGATTTTAGATATAATTAGGAGGTGTAAAGCCTTTCTTGAAGAAGAAAGAGTTATATTTTCCGTTACGGGTGTATCGCTTTATAAAAGTGAGCTTTTAAGAGAGGGTGCGAAATATACAAAGATTGATGAATTTAAATTAAAGGGAGAAGTGGATGGATAAAAAAAAGATTGATTCTCTTAATATGGCTATATCAAAAATAGAAAAAACATACGGCAAGGGCTCATTGATGAGACTTGGTGAAAGAAAGGCTGTGGATGTTAATGTTATATCTACGGGCATTATTTCCATAGATTATGCATTGGGTGTATGCGGTATTCCGAGGGGAAGAATTACGGAAATATACGGACCTGAATCAAGCGGAAAAACAACCCTTGCACTTCATTGTG
The DNA here is from genome assembly GCA_027064405.1 of Desulfurellales bacterium. GTDB lineage: Bacteria > Campylobacterota_A > Desulfurellia > Desulfurellales > Hippeaceae > JAMOPP01. The sequence goes on along the minus strand of JAMOPP010000202.1, from coordinate 1,185 downwards.
TGGCAAATGCACAGGCTGAAGGTGGTATAGCGGCTTTTGTGGATGCCGAGCATGCCCTTGATGTAGCTTATGCCAAAAGGCTTGGCGTTGATGTTGAAAACCTTCTTATATCCCAGCCTGATTCCGGGGAACAGGCTCTTGAAATTATAGATACACTTATAAGAAGTAATGCCGTGGATATAATTGTTGTGGATTCTGTTGCGGCATTAGTTCCGCAAGCTGAAATAGACGGGGATATGGGTGATTCTCATGTCGGGCTTCAAGCGCGATTAATGAGCCAAGCTTTAAGAAAACTAACAGGTGCAATAAGTAAATCTAACACTGCAATTGTTTTTTTGAATCAGTTAAGAATGAAAATAGGCGTTATGTTTGGTAATCCGGAGACCACGACAGGCGGAAATGCCTTGAAGTTTTATGCCTCGATAAGGGTTGATATAAGAAAAAGCGGTGCATCTATAAAACAGGGTGATGCTGCTGTGGGCAACAGAACAAAGGCAAAAGTTGTAAAAAATAAAGTAGCTCCGCCTTTTAAAACAGCTGAGTTTGATATAATGTATGGTCAGGGAATAGATTTTGTAGGAGATTTGCTGGATTTGGGTGTTGAGTATGATATAATTGAAAAAAGCGGTTCATGGTTTTCCTATAATGGCGAAAGACTGGGTCAGGGAAGAGAAAATGTTAAAGAATTTTTAAGGGATAAAGAAGATATATTGAAAGAACTTGAATCAAAAATCAGATCCCAGTTGAACTGTATGAAACAACATAAGGATGAAGAAAATGAAACTTGATGATATTTTAAAGAAAGCTGTAGAGTTAAAAGCGTCGGATATCCACCTTAAAACCTCGTCAACTCCTATTTTTAGGATTAATGGAGAGATGATTAAGAGCGAGTATGAGGTTGTTACAAAAGAGGATTTTGAGCAATTTATAAAGGATATGAAGGTTGATGAATTTTTACTTAAAAAGCTTAAAGAATTTAGGCAAGTTGACTTAGGATACGGCGTAAGCGGGGTTGGAAGATTTAGAATTAATCTGTTTTATCAAAGGGGTAGCTTAGCGGGTGTTTTTAGATTTATACCCTTTGATATACCGAGCATAGAGTCTCTTAATTTGCCTGTATTAATAAAAAAATTATCAATGAGACCAAGGGGGCTCATACTTGTAACGGGAATAACCGGTAGCGGA
>JAMOPP010000201.1 GCA_027064405.1 Desulfurellales bacterium | reverse complement strand
TGTTGTAAAAAATATAAAGAGCCGTAATGTCAGCGATATAGATAAGAATTTAGAAGATTTTACAAAAGCTCTAAGCAAAAACGGCGTAAAATATTATATTGCAAAAGATAAAGATGATGCCCGCCAAACTATTCTAAGCTTAATAGAAAAAAACGGCATTAAAAATATAGTAAAATCAAAATCTCTAACGACGGAAGAGATAGAATTAAATGATTTTTTAAAGATAAACGGATTAGATGCAGTTGAAACAGACATTGGAGAGTGGCTTGTGCAGATTAATAATGAACCGCCTACACATATGACAGCTCCTGCAATACATATGCCACGAGAAAAGATAAATGAACTTTTAAATACAAAATTTAATGAAAATTTAAGCCTTGATATTAAAGAAATGGTTGATTTTTCTAAAAATAAAATAAGGGAAAATTTCAAAAAGTCAGAATGCGGAATAATAGGTGCAAATGTTGCGTCAATTGAGAGCGGTTCTTTTTTTATTGTAAGCAACGAAGGTAATGTTCAGAATGTTATAAGGCAGAATCTCGTTATATGTGTTATGGGTATTGATAAAATCGTAAAAAACGACGAAGAAGCCTTTAAAATAGTTGAACTTTTACCAAAAGCGGCTACCGGTCAGGTTACAACGAGTTTTATTGATGTTATAAAAAAGCCTTTTTATGATTTCTTTGTTGTTTTAATTGATAACGGAAGAAGCGGTATTGCAAAAGATAATTCTTTTAAAGAAATTCTAAACTGTATTCGCTGTGGAGCGTGTCAAAATGCCTGTCCCGTTTATACAACGGTTGGTGGCGGGTTTTTTAGGGGCAAAACATATGCAGGACCAATCGGAATACTACTCTCTTATTTTACTAAAGATACGCCAAATATTTTAGAATATGCAAGTTTATGTACAGGCTGTATGGCTTGTGACGAGATATGTTCATCAAGAATCAACCTTCAAGAGATGATAGTTGAAATAAAAACAAGAAATACAAAGAATACACCCGGCATAAAGGGATTAATCATTAAACGGCTTGAAAATCGTTACGGTTTCTTGCGTATATCGGCTCTGTTTGCGCATTTTTTATTTAAAAAAGAGTTAAGGGTAGGGGTGGGTAAAATAGATACGGCACTTGGAAATAACTTCAGGCAGCTTCCGTCTGTAAATCCGTCCTTTGACACGATAAAAACTAAAAAATCAAAAATTTGCCTCTTTGCGGGCTGTTCTACAAACTTTTTTTATAACAATATAGGGTATGATGCGCTTTCAGTCGGTGAAAAACTGGGCATTGACATAGAGGTAATTAAACAAAAATCCTGTTGCGGTGCACCTGCCTACTACAATGGTGAAAGAAAATCTGCAATTGAGGCTGCCCAAATCAACATAGAGTATTTAATGTCTTTGGAGTGCGAAAATATACTGTTTCTTGATCCTCATTGTGCCCATATGATAAAAAGGGACTATACTATTATCAATAAAACTAAAAAAGCAAAGGAATTATCGGATAAAGTTACTTGTGCAGGCTCTTTCTTTCTTTCAAAAATAGAAAGAGATGGTATTAAAACTGCAAGACTCGGTTCGTTTTTGGGCTATCATATCCCGTGCCACCTGAATAGAGGACTTCACCAATCAAAAGAAATCGAGAATTTTTTAAAGACTAATGAACCTAACTTTATACAGATAGAAGATGCTGATAGATGTTGCGGTTTTGCAGGGAGTTATTCAATTATGCATCCCTACATATCTTCCAAGCTGCTTGATAAGAAAATTATATCTATAGAAAAAGCAAATATACAGACCCTTATTACTGCGTGTCCCGGATGTATGATGCAGATAGGGGGAGGTTTAAAAATTAAACATTCAAATGTAGAATTGTTGCATTTTGTGAGTTATTTGAATAAAATATTGTAGTTTTAATTTAATTAATAGGAGGTTTTATGGGTTTTAGGTATGAAAATAACGAATTGTATGTTGAAAATATCAAAGTTGAGGAGATAGTTAATAAAGAAAAAACGCCTCTTTATATCTATTCCAAATCTTATTTTAAAAAACAGTTTGAAAAATTTGATAAAGCATTTTCAAGAAAACATTGTGTATCATTTGCAATAAAGGCAAACAGCAATCTTAGCGTTATAAATACATTTGCAAAACTTGGAAGCGGAGCTGACATTGTCTCGAAGGGTGAGTTGTTTAGAGCAATAAAAGCCGGTGTTGATACATCTAAGATAGTTTTTAGCGGTGTTGCAAAAACCAAAGATGAAATTGAGTATGCTTTAAAAAATAACATAATGATGATAAATGTCGAATCTATGGACGAACTTTACAGCATTAATGAAGTCGCAAAAAATTTGGGAGTAAAAGCAAGAATTTCCTTCAGGGTAAACCCCAATGTTGACCCTAAAACACATCCGTATATATCAACAGGGTTAAAAAAGAACAAATTTGGAATTCCGTATGATGAGGCTTATGATTCTTATATAAAAGCTAAGAATTTAAAAAATATAGATGTTTACGGTGTGCAGTTTCATATAGGTAGTCAGCTTCTTGATTCCAAGCCGATTTATGATGCAAGTGTTAAAATAGCTGAGTTGATGAAAAAACTTGAAGAGGAAGGCATAGAATGGAGAGCCGTTGATGTAGGTGGAGGATTGGGAATAGTCTATGACAATAGGAAGGATACTCCGCCGTCTGTCGAGATATACGCTGAGCAGATTGAAAAAGCTTTTGAAGATTTTCCCGATGTTCTTTTAGTTTTTGAGCCCGGAAGATTTATGGTAGGAAACGGAGGTATATTAGTTACCGAGGTTGTGTACCATAAAACAAACTCAAACAAAAATTTTATCATTGTTGATGCTGGAATGAACGATTTGTTAAGGCCATCCTTGTATGGTGCTTATCACGAAATTAAACCTTTAAAAATAGAAGATAAAAAGAAGATAGTGTGTGATATTGTCGGTCCGATATGTGAAACAGGAGATTTTCTTGCGAGAGATTATGAAATAGAAAATGTTGAAAACGGAGGTTATTTGTCTGTTTTTAGCGCAGGTGCCTACGGATTTACCATGTCAAGCAATTACAACTCAAGAGTGCGTCCGGCTGAGATTATGGTTGACAATGATACATATAAAGTTATAAGAGAAAGAGAAGAGTTGGATAATTTAATTAAGGGTGAAAAAATATGAAAAAAATACCATTTTTTAAAATGAACGGAAGCGGGAATGATTTCATCATAATAAACAATCAGGAGAATGTGGTAGAGAATCTTATAGACATACCAATAAGAGAGTTTGTTAAGAAAGTTTGCACAAGGGGTATGTCTGTAGGTGCCGACGGACTTATATTGATAGAAAAAGATGATGAGGCTGATTTTAGATGGAGATTTTACAATAACGATGGTGGCGAGGTTGAGATGTGCGGTAACGGTTCAAGATGTGCCGCAAGATTTGCCTATCTTAATAAATTAGCACCGCTTGAAATGAGTTTTTTAACGCTTGCAGGAACCATTAAGGCTCAAATAACGGGATTAAACAGTGTAAAAGTGCAGCTTACTCAGCCAAAAGATTATCGGGAAAATATAGAGTTGGACGGCATAGAGCTTAAAGCAAGTTTTATCAATACCGGTGTCCCTCATATTGTTTATTTTGTAGATAGCGTAGAGGGTATAGATTTAAGAAATATAGGAGCAAAAACAAGGTATCATAAAGAGTTTGAGCCTGAAGGTACAAATGTAAACTTTGCGGAGATTATTGATGAGAGTAATATACAATTGAGAACATACGAAAGAGGCGTAGAAGATGAAACACTTGCTTGCGGAACGGGTGCGACAGCGTCGGCTCTTGTGGCAATTTTACAAAATAGGGCAAAATCTCCCGTTAAAGTTCATACGAAAAGCAAAAAAATACTTACAATTTATGCCGATGTAGAAAACGGCGCTATAGGAAATGTTTTTTTAGAGGGTGATGCTATGCTTACATATATAGGAACAATGATAGAAGAGGCTTATAATTATTAGTGGGGGGTAGATAAATGTTTGAATTAAAAGGTGCAATGGTTGCTATAGTTACACCATTTAAAAATGGAAAAGTCGACGAAGAAAAATTCAGAAATTTAATTAAAAGGCAAATTAAAGCAGGAATAGATGCTATTGTCCCTTGTGGCACTACCGGTGAGGCAGCTACGCTTTCTCTTAGCGAATATGAACAGGTTGTTTCCATAGCAGTAGAAGAATGTAAGGGGAAGGTTCCCGTAATGGCAGGAGCGGGAACAAATAATACGGCAAAGGTTGTCGAACTTGCAAAGTTGGCTGAAAGCTTGGGCGTTGATGCGATATTGTCTGTGTCTCCGTATTACAACAAGCCTACACAGGAGGGTCTTTATAGACATTATAAAACGATATCTGAAAATATAAACATAGGACTTGTTCTTTATAATGTTCCTGGAAGAACAAGCGGAAATATACTTCCTGCAACGGCAATCAGACTGTCTGAAATAGATAATATTATAGGAATAAAAGAGGCGAGCGGCTCCTTAAATCAAGTATCCGAGATAATAGAAGGTAAATATAGTAATTTTAATGTCATAAGTGGGGATGATTTTTTAACACTTCCTATGATGTCTATCGGGGCAACGGGAATTATTTCCGTCACGGCAAATGTATATCCTGAAATTGTTGCAAAACAGTACGACGAAATAGTTGCAGGTAACTTTGAAAAAGCAAAGGAACTTCATCATAAAATGTTTAAGCTTCATACCGCTATGTTCTATGAAACCAATCCTTTGCCTGTTAAAACCGCACTGGCAATTATGGGGCTTATTGATGAGGAATTTAGACTTCCTTTGTGTCCTATGGGTGATACTAACAAGAAAAAATTGGAAAGTGTACTAAAAGAAATGGGCTTGATAAATTAAGAGGAGAGAAAAATGATAAGAGTAATTGTAGACGGTGCAGCCGGAAAAATGGGGAAAAGAATTATCAATTTAATAGAGCAGGATGAGAATTTAGAACTTGTCGGAGCTGTGGAGTATAGCGAATCTCCTTATATCGGAAAGGATATAGGAGAAGTTGTGGGATTGCAGAAGAAAAATGTTGCTGTGAGCTC
>JAMOPP010000200.1 GCA_027064405.1 Desulfurellales bacterium | reverse complement strand
AGAGGTATGCAAAAAAACGGTTTTTAACGATGTTGTTGTAAATAAAGGAGCCCTTGCAAGAATTATACCCATAAAAACCTTTGCGAAAATAGGCTCCAAAAAACATCTTGTTGCGGTTTATGAAGCGGATGGTCTTATTGTATCAACTCCGTCAGGTTCAACAGCATATAATTTGGCAGCAGGCGGGCCCATCATTTATCCCACTATGGATGCTTTTATTATTACGCCCATATGTCCTCATACACTTTCAAATAGACCCCTTGTTGTGCCGAATAGTATAGAGTTATTAATTCAGATTAAAGAGGATATTGAAGATGTAATGGTAACACTTGACGGACAGATAGGCTACAAGCTCTCGAAAAACAATATTATAAAAATTGAAAAATCAAAGGAAAAAATAAAGCTCTTAACTTTTAAGAATAAGAATTATTTTGATATTTTAAGAGAAAAATTAGGTTGGGAAGAGAGAAAAATAGTTAGCATAAAATGTTAAGAAAAATTCAGATAAGAAATTTTTTAACCATAGAATATGCAAATATAGACTTAAGCCCGCACCTTACTACGATTATAGGCGAATCCGGTTCCGGAAAATCTTTAATCTTAAAGGCTATAAGTGTAATTTTTGCACAGAAAACAGACACTGCATTTATTGGACAGTTTGAAGATAAAAGCATAATTAAACTTCTGTTTTCCTTAAATAAAAGGCAGATGGAGATATTCGGGCAGTACGGTATTTTTGATGATGAGATTTTAATAGAAAAAGTTATACAGAAAAAAAAAGCAAAATCTTACATTAATCACGAGCCTGTAAATGCAAAACTTTTGAATGAAATGCAGGTTATTCTTTTTGATATGGTTTCTCAGGATTATAAATTTTACATATTTAATTCTGAAAATATTCTTAATAATCTTGATAAATTGGTGGATAATTCCGTTATACTTGAGTATAAAACCGCATATAAAAATTTTCTAAAGATTAAGAGTGAGCAAAACAACATTCAAAGTAGTATAGACAAAATAAAAGAGATGCATCCTGAAATTATGCTTGATAAAATAGATAAAGTTAATCCGAAAGAAAATGAATACGAAAGACTGAATGAAATTTCAAAAAAAATTAAATCATCGGCTTTAATCAAGAGTGAAATAGGAAAAATAGTCGATTCTTTGTATGAAAATGATGATTCCATAGAATCTAAATTTTATATATTTTTAAGGAGTCTTGATAAAATTGCAGCTGCCGGGGTTAATATAAAAGAATTAAAGGAAAACTTTGAAGAGATATATGCAAAAATCAATTCTTCAAAAGATAGTGTTTATGATTTATTAAAGGAGAGTGACAGTGACTTTAATATAGATGATATAGAATCAAGATTGTTTAAGTTAGAAGAACTTCAAAGGAAATTTTCAAAAAGTATTAATGAAATATTGAAGGATAGAGAAAAATTTAAAAAACTTATAGAAGAACGGAGTGAACTTCAGTTTAAGTTAGAAAAAATAACGGAAAAATTGCATAGATTTGAGGATGAAGTTGAAGAAAAAGCTAACAAACTTTCTTTAATGCGTAGAAAGATAGCTAAAATATTTGAAACTAAAATAAAACTATATTTAAGTAGCTTGATGCTTAAAGAAAGTAGCGTAGAATTTGAATTTTCAGAAAAAGCAATTGACGAAACAGGAAAAGATTCCGTTAGAATTCTATTTTCTGCAAATCCCGACATAAAACCCTTGGATATAGAAAAAATAGCATCAGGAGGGGAACGCTCGAGATTTATTTTAAGTCTTATGAAATCCATATTAAACATTCAGGATTTAGGGAAAACGGTCTTTTTTGACGAGATAGAATCGGGTATGGGTAAGGAATCGTTGCAAAAAATGTCCGAAATGATAAGCGGACTATCAAAAAAAGGTCAAATTGTGCTTATAACGCACAATGAACAGCTTGCCAAGATATCCGATAAGGTCTTTAAGGTTGAGAAGAGTTTTAACGGCACGGTTACAAAGAGTTTTGTTAATGAAATAGGCAAAGAAGATATATGAATAAAAATGTAATAATAACCGGCGGAGGGACGGGCGGACATCTTTTTGCAGCCCTCTCTTTTGCGGATTATGTTAAAAAACAGGGATATCATCCCATATTTATAGGCTCTGTTCATGGTATGGAAAGGGATTTTTTAAAAGACGATAAGTATGAATATTATTTACTCAATTCAAGGGGTTTTGTCGGGAAATCTTTATTTGACAAATTTAATAGCGTTATAAATTTATTCGCATCTTTTTTCAAGGCTTTAAAGTATATAAATAGTAAAAAGCCTCTATTTTCCATAGGTTTTGGCGGATATACAACAATGCCCGTCATAACATCATCTAAGTTTCTTGGTATAAAAACCGCTATTGTTGAGCAAAATTCAATAGCAGGAAAGGCAAATAAGCTACTGCAACATTTTTCTAATTTTGTATTTGTTAATTACGAAAACAGCGTCAGATTTTTTAAAAATAAAAATACGATAGTCGTGGGAAATCCGACAAGGAAAAGCTTGTATATAGAGCGAAGGGAATTTAACAATAAAAAAATAAAAATAGGTATAATAGGTGGAAGTAGAGGTGCAAAAAGTATAAATAGAGCTATGATGGAATTTAGCAAAATGTGCGATTTGGATATAGATGTTATTCATCAAACCGGTAGGGATGACTATGAAACAGTCAAAAAATGCTACAAAGAAAACAACAAAGACTGGAAAGTTTATGAATTTATATACGATATGAGAAATTTTTATGAAGAGATAGACTTCATAATATGTCGCTCAGGGGCAGGAACACTAAGTGAAATAGCCTGTGCGTCACTCGGCTCATTGCTTGTGCCTTATCCTTTTGCAATTTATAATCATCAATACCATAACGCAAAAATATTTGAAGATGCCAAAGCTGCCATAATTTTAGAAGATAAAAATTTAAGTGGAAAAAGTTTGCTTGATATTATATCATCTGTAGATTATGAATCTTTGAGAAGTTTGTCTGTTAATGCATCTTTTTTATGCAAAAAGGATGTTTGTGAAAAAATTTTAAGAACAATTAACGGCGATTAGGGATTGAAATGAAGGTAATAGCAATTACAAATCAAAAAGGCGGAGTGGGTAAAACCACAACTGCTATAAATCTTGGTGCATCTTTGGCTGTTTACGGCAAGAAAGTGCTAATGCTTGATATGGACCCTCAGGCAAACGCAACAAGCGGGTTAAATATGGAAAAGGATGCATGTATCTATCACGCATTGATAGGCAAAAGAAGTTTAAAATCACTGATTATAGCAACGGAAACGGAAAATTTATATATAGTACCTTCAAATATATCTTTAATAGGTGCCGAAATTGAATTATCAAACAAAAAAGATAAGGAAAAAATTTTAAAGAATTTATTGAAAAATATTAAAGGCTTTGATTATGTACTTATAGATTGTCCTCCGTCTTTAGGAATGCTTACAATTAACGCTTTGGTTGCCGCTGATTCAGCTTTGGTGCCCGTTCAATGTGAATATTTTGCAATGGAAGGTTTGGCACAGCTTCTTCACACTATTAATTTGGTTAAGAAGACATTTAATCCGTATTTGAATATAGAAGGCATACTTTTAACTATGCATGACAAGAGGAATAATCTATCAAAACAGGTTGAGATGGAATTAAAAAGACATTTTCCCAAATATGTTTTCAAAACTATAATTCCAAGAAATGTTAGGCTTTCGGAAGCGCCGAGTTTTGGCAAATCTATTCTTTCATACGATATAAAATCCTCAGGCAGTAAGAGTTATATGTCACTTGCGAAAGAGGTTATAAAATATGCGTAAAGACGACAATAGATTAGGTAGAGGACTGTCGGCTATCTTTGGAGATATAGATGATTTTAACAATGAAAATAAAATAGAAACCCTATCTTTAGACTTAATAACTAAAAATCCATATCAACCGAGAAAGGATTTTGATGAAGAAAATATAGCAAGCCTTGCAGAATCTATCAAAGAAAAGGGCGTTTTACAGCCAATTATAGTTAGAGAAAAGGACGGTAAATTTGAAATTATTGCCGGTGAAAGAAGATTTCTTGCCGCACGAAAAGCCGGTTTAAACGCAATACCCGCCATTGTTAAAAATATAAGTGACAAGGAATCGGCTGAGATAGCGCTGATAGAAAATATACAAAGAAAAGATTTAAATCCTGTGGAAGAGGCGTATGCTTATAAAAAACTTATAGATGAGTTTCATTACAAACAAGAAGAATTGGCAAAAAAGATAGGTAAAGATAGAACGACAATAACCAACTCTATGCGAATACTTAAATTGCCCAGAGAAATATTGGAAATGCTAAGAAAAAATGAAATAACACAAGGGCATGCCAGAACTCTTTTATCCCTAAAAGACTCAAAAGAACAAAAGAGTCTCGCCAAAAATATTAAAAATAAAAAAATGAGTGTGAGAGAAACGGAAAGTGTAGTGTCAAAGATAGCACAAAGAGAAGAATATAAGGAATACGAGGAAAAGCTGAAATCTATTTTTGGTCAAAAAAGAGTCAAACTGAGATACGGAAACAAAAAATCTAAGATTGAAATAGAATTCAGTAATATTGAAGAGTTAAAAAATATTTTTGAGAGGTTTGGATAGTGAGAAAATTATTTTTATTTGTGTTGATTATTTTCTTTTTCGCTTCGTATTCTTACGCTGCTAATTTAAGAATAGGCGGTGTAATAAATAATGAACATGGTGTTGGAATTGACGAGGTTGAAGTTTATATATTGTCGCACGATAAAATAATAGCCTCCACAAAAACTACAGTTAACGGGAGTTACTTTAAAGAAATAGAGATAGACAAAACCGTTAATCCAAAAGATTTAACTATAGAATTTAAAAAAACAACATATAAAACCATAAAATCAAAATTGGATGATATTTTAACAAGCAGTAGTGTAAACGGTGACAACATATTTGTAGCCACAACAAATAAGGTAATGGGAAGAACAATCACACCGGCATTTTGGATATCTTTAATAGTATTGATTTCCATATTTGCACTTATATCTTTTGAGGTGTTTCATAGGACGGTGGCTGCTCTGGTCGGTGCAAGTTTGTTGCTTTTTATATCCTACACCTTTGGAACTTTTAATGAGAACTATTTCATTATATCGTTTGATGAGGCTGTTCATTCTATAGATTTTAATGTTATATTTCTTCTTATGAGTATGATGATTATAGTTGGGGTTATGAAAAAAACCGGCGTATTCCAATGGTTGGCTTATAAATCATACGCTCTATCAAAGGGTAATGTGTTTAAACTTTCTATAATTCTTATGTTCGTTACCGCTGTTGCAAGTGCTTTTTTGGATAATGTTACAACAATGCTTTTACTTGCACCGATTTCCATAGAAATAGCTATAATGTTAAGAATTAATCCTGCGAGCCTTCTAATGCCTGAGGTTATGGCTTCTAATATGGGTGGAACTGCAACACTTATAGGTGACCCTCCGAATATTATGATAGGTTCCTATGCACATCTGACCTTTAATGATTTTTTAATAAACCTTGCCCCTGTTATTTTTATAATATTGATAGTGAATGTTTTTGTAATGAAACTTTACTACAATAAAGAGTATAAAAAAGGAAAAATTGAAAATATAGATGAACTTCTATCAAAACTTAGAGAAGAGTATAAAATAACCGACTATAAGCTTCTCAAACATTCACTTTTTGTTCTTGGTTTTGTAATTTTGCTTTTTATTACACACGGTATGCTTCATATGGAACCGTCGATAGCCGCAATGAGCGGTGCAGCTCTACTTCTACTATTGAGCGGTGTAAACATTACTGAAATAATGGAGCATGAAGTTGAATGGACAACACTCGTATTTTTTATGATGCTATTTATTATTGTTGGTGCAGCGGAAGAAACGGGTTTCATATCTTTAATTGCTACAGTCGTCAAAGATTTGTCGGGCAATAGTATGTTGCTTGCTATAATATTCATTATGTGGGTTAGCGCATTTGCCTCTGCAATTGTCGATAATATACCTTTTACCGCTACTATGCTACCTGTGGTGGCATATTTAACGGAAACTATACCGGGAGCCGGAAATACCCTCTGGTGGGCATTGGCGCTTGGTGCTTGTCTTGGTGGCAACGGAACACTAATAGGTGCAAGCGCAAATGTCGTGACGGCGGGTTTTGCAGAAAGGTCAGGTTACCCTTTAACTTTCGGTTCGTTTTTAAGGGTCGGCGGACCGACAATGATAATATCTGTTTTTATAGCTATGGTCTGGTTATTAATAGGAGGATGATGTGTTAAATGATGCCAATAAAAATGTAGTTTTAATAGCAAAAGGCTCCAAAGCGGGTGAAGCGGCTCTGTTTAAAGCCTTAGAGATTGCCAATGAATTGAAATGCAATAAATTATTTATGCTTTTTGTCGCTGATAATGATTTCTTTGCAGGAGACGGAAGCGGTTTTTCAAAATCTGAAGAATCGGTAAATGAAGGCTTGGATGCTATAGGTGATGCCATATTACGCAAACTGATAAATATCGCAAAAGAGATGGATGAAAAAATAAAGGTTGAAACCATTGTTCTTCATGGGAATACTGCTTCTGAAATATTGGATTTTGTCAAGAACAATAAAATAGATGTGTTGGTTATACCAAGAGATAAAAGGGGTCCTATAGAAAAATCTCTAACGGGCGGAGATATAGAGCCTTTTATAAAAGAGATATCCAATTATACAAAACTGATTCTGGTGGAATAATCTTTTAAAAGGTCTCTTTTAAGGTTTCTTGAAAATTATTGACATATTATATTGATTATGATAAATTTCGAGAGTTTTTATTACAATTACATTGGAGGTTAAAACAGTATGGTTGATTTGAATTCCACTATCTTTATTCAAATGATAGGTTTCTTGTTACTTCTGATTATACTTAATGTTATACTTTACAAACCTATTCTGTCCATTATAGAAAATCGTAAAAAGAAGATTCAAGGTTTTATTGATGAATCCGAATTGTTACGAAGTCAATCGGCATTGAAAGAGAAGGAGTATAACGAGAAGCTGTCTGAAGCTGAATTTAAAGCTAAAAAAGAGTATAACGAATCTTTAATTAATGCCATGAAAGAGAAAGATGCTAAGATTGCGGAAGAAAATTTAAAGACAAGAAAAATTATCGACAGTTATAAAAAAGAGGTGGCATCTGCCTTAGATAAAGAATCTGAGAGTTCAAAAAAATATAGCTTGGAAATATCAGATGCAATATATACTCAAGTTGTAGGCGAGAGGGGTTAGTGTTATGAGAATATTGGTTACTTTATTTCTTTTTGTGTTACTGCCGTGTATTGCTTTTGGTGCAGAAGAGGGTCAAATGGAAGCCCATATGGTTTGGAGAATTATAGATTTTGTTATTTTTGTCGGTTTTCTCTACTATTATATGAAAAAGCCTATAGTGAACTTTTTTAAAAGCAGAAGGGAATCTATAGAAAATAGCTTGAAAGATGCCGAGAAACTTAAAGCGGATGCCGAGAAACTTAAAAGAGAAACCGAAGAAAAGGTAAAAAACCTCGATGATGAGATAAATAATATAATGAACACCTTTTTGTCGATGTCTAAAAAAGAAAAGGAAAATGCCTTAAAAGAAGCTGAAATGATTATTAAAAGGATGAGGGAAAGTATCGAGGAGGAAAAGGCATCTTTAATTAACAAGGCAAATTCCGAGCTTCTAAAGCGTATGGTATCTGAGGCTATAGAGAATGCAACATCCAAACTTTCAAATTTAAATGCCGAGGAACATCAGAACATTAATAAAAAATATATAGAATTTATTAGGAGTGTTTCATAATGGCAGATAGAAAGATTTCTATAAGATATGCAAGGGCATTGTATGATATATGCATTGATAAGTCATTGGATATGCGTGAAGTTTTAAGAGAGTTGAAGAATTTTTATCATATAAGCATTGATAATCAGCCTTTATTTGAGTTTTTAACAATTACAATAGTACCTTTCAGCAGAAAAGAATTACTAATCAATCGTTTAACTACCTATAAGGTCGAACTTAACAAGTTCGCCGGTGAGTTTATTAAGTATGTGGTGCGTAAAAACAGATACAACTTGTTTAAAGAAATTATAGAGATTTTCGAAGATCTTGTTGATGAAAAGGATAATATACTTAAAGCCCATGTTAAAAGCGCAGTAGATTTAGATGAGTCTTACAAAAAAGAGTTGAAAGAGCAACTTGAAGGGAAGTTTAACAAAAATATAGAGCCGGATTTTACGCTTGACGAAACCTTAATGGCAGGTGTTGTTGTGCAGGTTGGTGATACTGTTTATGACGGTAGTGTTAAAACATATTTAAACAATTTGAATAGAAAATTATTAAAATTGTCGATTTAAAGAATAATAAAGGAGGATTGTTGAATGCAGATTAAAGCTAGCGAAGTAAGTAACATTATAAAGAAAGAAATAGAAAGCACTCAAGAGTTTATTAATGTCAGTGAAGTTGGAACAGTGCTTAATGTCGGAGATGGTATTGCAAGGGTTTATGGTCTTCAAAATGCTATGGCAAATGAATTGGTTGAGTTTGAAAATGGTGTAATAGGAATGGCATTGAACTTGGAAGAGGACAATGTTGGTGTAGTTGTCTTAGGAGACTATAAAGATATAAAAGAGGGCGATAGTGTTAAAAGAACTAAAAAAATATCTCAGGTTCCTGTAGGAAATTCCCTTGTAGGAAGGGTTGTTGATGCCTTGGGTAGAGCGATAGACGGCAAGGGAGCTATAGAGAGCGAAGAGCATAGAAGAATAGAGATAAAAGCTCCGGGAATTGTTCAAAGACAGCCTGTTACAGAACCCTTGCAGACAGGTATTAAGGCTATCGATGCAATGATTCCGATAGGAAGAGGGCAGAGAGAGCTCATAATAGGTGATAGACAGATAGGTAAAACACAGATAGCAATCGATACGATTATAAATCAGAAAAATACGGATGTATATTGTATTTATGTCGCAATAGGTCAGAAAAGGTCTACGGTTGCGCGAATACATAAAAAATTAGAAGAAATGGGTGCAATGGAATATACAACAATAGTTTCAGCAACTGCATCAGATCCGGCACCTTTGCAGTATATAGCACCTTATACAGGTGTTACGATGGGCGAATATTTTAGAGACAACGGAAAGCATGCTTTAATTATATACGATGATTTGAGTAAACATGCACAGTCCTATAGACAGGTTTCACTGCTTCTTAGAAGACCGCCGGGAAGAGAGGCATATCCCGGAGATGTCTTTTATTTACACTCCAGATTGCTCGAAAGGGCTGCAAAGCTTTCAGATGCACTTGGCGGAGGTTCCTTAACGGCACTTCCTATTATTGAAACTCAGGCAGGCGATGTTTCTGCATATATACCTACAAATGTTATTTCCATTACGGATGGTCAGATATACCTTGAGAGTGATTTCTTCTATGCCGGCATCAGACCTGCTGTTAACGCAGGTATATCGGTTTCAAGGGTTGGAGGCGCTGCTCAAGTTAAAGCTATGAAACAGGTTGCCGGTACACTCAGACTTACTTTGGCACAATACAGAGAACTTGCGGCATTTGCTCAGTTTGGAAGTGACTTGGATAAAGTAACACAGCAACAGCTTAACAGGGGTGAAAGGATGACAGAGATATTAAAACAACCTCCATATGAGCCACTCGAAGTTGAAAAGCAGATTCTTATCATTTATGCAGGAAACAACGGCTACCTTGATGATGTGGAAGTTAAAAATCTAAAAAAATATGAAAACGAAATGTATAAATTCATAGAAGCAAAATATGAGAATATTTTTACGGGATTGAAAGAGAAGAAAAAAATAGATGATGACTTAAAGAAAAAAATAGATTCTGCATTGGATGAGTTTAAAAAGGTATTTAAACCTTAAGGGGCATTGTTATGGCTGTAAGTATGAAGGATATTAAAAGAAAGATAGCGAGCGTCCAAAAAACACAGCAAATAACTAAGGCTATGAAAATGGTTGCCGCTGCGAAACTGCGTAAAACGCAAGAAGCGGCTCTACAATTTAGGCCATATATGTATAAATTTGGACAGATTATACATTCTTTGGTAGATTCATCATCTCATTTAGAGCATCCGCTCTTATTTTTAAAGGATGTTAAGAATGTTGACTTAATTGTTTTGACATCCGATAAAGGTTTGTGTGGAGCTTTTAACCATAATGTGATTAAAGAATCTGAAAATCTTATAAAGGGTAAATTTGCGTCAAAAAATGTTTCTCCTGTTCTTATAGGTAAATTTGCGAACAACTATTTTAAATTTAAAGGCATACAGGCAAAAAATTCATATACGGACATACTTAAAGATAAGGCAACCTATGAAGATGCAAGTATGATAATGAGTCAAGTTATTGAAGATTTTATAAACGAAAAAAGTGACGAAGTGTATGTTGTTTATAACAAATTTGTTAATGTTTTGGTGCAAAAGGTTGTTGTAAAGAAAATTTTGCCAATGTCATTTGAAGATTCGGTTCCTGTTGGTAATGTAACCGAGAAATTTCTATTCGAACCTGATAAATCAAGCGTTTTAGCTGAATTGTTGCCAAAATATGCCAAAATGAATCTGTATGAAAGTATGCTTGAATCTTTGGCTGGTGAATATGCGGCAAGAATGACAGCTATGGATGCTGCAACTACGAACGCAGGAGAAATGATAGATAATTTGACATTGGAATTTAATAAAGCGAGACAGGCGTCCATTACCAGAGAACTTGTTGAAATTACAACAAGTATCGAAGCAATGAAATAATAAGAGGTATAAAAGGAGTTATAATATGCAAGAAAAAGGAAAAGTTGTACAGGTTATAGGTGCAGTGGTAGATGTTGAATTTGAAAGCGGTAATTTACCACCGATATATACAGCTTTAAAGGTAAATAAAAATGATATTGAAGGTGCAACATCAGATTTGGTTTTGGAAGTTTCTCAACATCTCGGAGAGAATAGGGTAAGAACCATTGCTATGGATTCTACGGATGGTTTGGTGAGAGGCACAGAAGTTGAGAATACAAACCAATATATAACTGCACCGGTAGGTGAAGGCGCTCTTGGAAGAATTATGAATGTTGTGGGCGAACCTGTAGATGAGTTGGGAGAAATCAAATCCGATGTACATTGGCCTATACATAGAGATGCTCCTCTTCTTGAAGACCAGTCAACTGAAAATGAAATGTTTGAAACGGGTATTAAGGTTATTGACCTTTTATGCCCTTACGGTAAAGGCGGAAAAACAGGACTGTTCGGCGGTGCCGGAGTTGGTAAAACAGTTCTTATTATGGAACTTATTCACAATGTTGCTATGCAGCATGGAGGCTATTCTGTTTTTTGCGGAGTCGGTGAAAGAACAAGAGAGGGTAATGATTTATGGAACGAGATGAAGGAATCAGGCGTTATAGATAAAGCGGCTTTGATTTATGGTCAGATGAACGAGCCCCCAGGAGCAAGAGCAAGGGTTGCATTGACCGGACTTACTGTTGCTGAATATTTCCGAGATGAAAAAAACTTGGATGTTCTCATATTTATCGATAATATTTTTAGATTTACGCAGGCTGGTAGTGAAGTTTCAGCTCTACTTGGAAGAATTCCATCTGCTGTTGGTTATCAACCTACACTTGGTACGGATATGGGTGAGTTGGAAGAAAGAATTACCTCTACAAAGAACGGCTCTATTACTTCTGTTCAGGCTATTTATGTTCCTGCAGACGATTTAACAGATCCTGCCCCTGCTACTACATTTTCACATCTTGATGCCACAACTGTTCTTTCAAGAAAATTAACCGAGCTTGGTATTTATCCTGCTGTCGATCCTTTGGATTCAACTTCAAGAATTATGGATCCTATGGTTGTAGGTCAAGAACATTATGATATAGCAAGGAACATACAGGAAATTCTACAAAGATACAAAGAACTTCAGGATATTATAGCTATTCTCGGTATGGAAGAGCTGAGCGAAGAGGATAAGGTTATTGTTAACCGTGCAAGAAAGATACAGAGATTCTTGTCGCAGCCATTTTTTGTTGCTGAACAGTTTACGGGAATTAGCGGGAAATATGTATCAATCAAAGATACCATTAGAGGGTTTAAAGAAATTATAGACGGTAAGCATGACGATATACCTGAGCAAGCATTTTATCTTGTAGGAACCATTGAAGAAGCTTTGGAAAAAGCTAAAACTCTTACATAAGGAGATTTAAAATGCTTAATTGTTCAATTGTTACTTTGTCGAAGAAGGTATTCGAGGGAAATATTACCTATATGTCTGCACCCGGAAAAGTAGGTGAGTTTGGCGTATTGCAAGATCATGAAAACTTTATAACTACTTTGGATGTAGGCATAGTTGATATTACTGCAGAAAGTGGTGAAGAAAAAAAATTCCTTGTCATCGGAGGATATTTTGAGGTTACTGAAAATAATGTAATCGTTATAGCTGATGAAGTCTATACAAGTGAAGATATTGATAAGGCATACGCTGAGAGTAATACAAATAAATTCAAGGATAAACTTGCATCATTAAATTTCAATGATGAAGAATATGAAAAAACGAAATTTGCATATGCGAAATACTCAAATATGCTTAAATTGGTATCATAATGACTAATTATTTTGGGTTTGAACAGATAGGCACTATTGCAATAATAGTGCTTGCTGTTCTTGCAGTTATGTCTGTTTTTTCTTGGAGTTTTATAATATACAAATGGTTTTCACTAAACTCATTATCAAGTAAAAACAGGATTTTTTTAAATAAGTTTATAGAATCAAACGATAAAAACGGTCTGGACTCTTTTGCCGATGCGAATAATTCACTCGCTGCGCATATTTATCTTTTGCATAAAAAATCGTACGCCGATGCTGCTACATTTTTAGAAATGTCAATAAAAAATTTGGAAGGTAGCTTTCCTTGGCTTTCATCGGTTGGTTCAACTGCACCTTTTATTGGTCTCTTCGGAACAGTTTGTGGTATTATTAATGCGTTCAGTAACATAGGTTCTTCGGCTAATGTAAGCATATCAACGGTTGCCCCCGGAATATCGGAGGCTCTAATAACTACAGCCGCAGGTATATTTGTTGCCGTACCGGCAGTTATAGGGTATAATATACTGTATACAAAGTTATCTTCTATAATTAGAGAGGTTGAAGGTTTCTTAGAAGCTATTTCTAATGAAAAAATGCAGTAGATCTTTAAAACAATTTTCCGATATAAATATAACGCCACTTGTTGATGTAGTTCTTGTGTTGCTTATTATTTTTATGGTGACTACGCCTATGCTCGTAAAGGGCATAAAAGTGAGTTTGCCAAAAACAGCATCTTCAAGCACGAAAATTGATAAAAAAGATATTGTTTTATCAATTGATAAAAACGGAAACTATTATATAGACAAGGTTCGTGTAAAAAAGCAGGCTTTGGGCGATTTTTTAAAGAATCATTTAAAATCGTCTCTCATAATTAAGGCTGACAAAAGTGTTGATTATGGAAAAGTGGTTCAGGTCATAGATATTGCTAAAAAATCCGGTATTGATAGGGTAGGGCTTGCCACTCAGCCTAAGCAATGAAACTAATAAGTGTTCTTTTATCGGTTTTAATTCATCTTTCTTTTGTTCTTATCTATCTTGTTATAGTACACGATAAGCCCATTATTAGTAAAAAAAATCAGAATGTATACAATGTGCAACTTATTTCCATAAAGCATAAAAGTGCTAAAAAGAAAATTATAAGGAGTAAACCAAAAAAAACAGTTACAAAACATAAAGATATTCATAGAAAGATTCATAAAAAAACAGCTATAAAACATAAAAAAAGAGAAAATAAAAAATATGTAAATATTAAAAAGAAGATTGCAGAACTTAAGAAAAAGGCTAAAATTGCGGAAAAGAAACAGATGAAAGAGAAAGTATTGAGAGAAGAAAAAATAAGACAAAAGCTAATAGAGCATAGAATAGAAGCCATGAAAAATGAAATTGCAGAAAAAGAAAACGAAGAAAAGACTAAAATTGCAGTAGCAAATTATAGCGGCGTAATAAACAATATAATAAAAAATAATTGGGGTGTGGAAAAAGGTATCATAAAAAATAAACAATTTATAACAAAGGTTGATATTAAAATTGATTATAAAGGCAATATAATTTATAGTGCGATAGAAAAAGGTTCAGGAAACAAGTATGTTGATACAACAGCTGTAAGTGCCATTAATAAAAGTAATCCTTTACCCAGACCACCAAAGGATATACTTGATAGCGGATATGTGGAATTTATTATAACATTTGATACAAGGGAAAAAGAATGAAAAAGATTATTGTTTTGTTTGTACTGTTCTTAATTTATTTAAATCTATCTGCCGAAGCTAAAGTTTTTCAAATTACGATTGATAACCCCAATTATAAACCTATAGGCATAGGATTGTGGGGGTTTCAATCTAAAGATAAATCCTCTGCGTTGATTTTAAAATCTACAATAGAAAGAGATTTGCGTATGTCGGGCTTTTTTTATGTAGATAAGACTCAACACTTTTCATACGACGCCCCGTTTAGCGTTGTCTGCGGTTTATCAAAAATAGATAATTTGGATTATGCTGTTTATGGTAATTTAATCGTTGAAAACAATGATAGCATTTATGCAAATATAAAACTTGTCAATTCCGCTAACAAAACATTAATGTTTAACGGCTCATTCTATTCAAATAAAGAATCATTAAAATGGTTGGGACATAGAGTGAGCGATAAAATTATAGAGTATATAACGGGTGTTTACGGGCCTTTTGAAAGCAAGATAATCTTCGCAAGAGGGAAGGGCAAAATAAGAGATATATATGCCTGCGATTTTAATGGTGAAAACATTGAAAGACTAACAAAATGGCATACTATGAATATCCTTCCGAAGTGGATAGATAAATATGAAATAAGTTTCCTTTCTTATAAGTATGGAAAACCTTCTCTTTTTTTGTTTAACATCAGAACAGGAAAAATAAGAAAATTATTTTCTAATTCCAATCTAAGTATATCTGCTGTTAAATATAAAAACAATTTTGCTGTTCCGTTTTCGAAAAACGGTGATGTAGATATTTATGAAGTTAACAGAAACGGCAGAATAATTAAAAATTTTACACACAACTACGGCATAGATGTATCACCAAACTTTACAAGTGACTATTCTAAGATGGTATTTGTATCAAACAGAACATCTTCACCACAGATTTATGTGAAAGATTTATCTTCGGCTTTTGAATCATCTATAAGGTTGACATTTAACGGAAAGTATAATTCAAGTCCTGCATTGTCACCGAATAATCGTAAAATTGCATATATTTCAATAGAAAAAGGGAAAACAGCTCTAAAAATTATGAATATTGACGGTTCTGAAGACAAAACAGTTATGACAGGATACAACTTAGATTCTCCGAGCTGGTCTTATGATTCGAGGTATGTTGCTATTGAAGCTGAGATGGGCGGTGTGCGTGGCATATATATAGTTAATACATTAAATAATAAATATTTTCTTGCAATGGGCGGAAACGGTATGTATAATGGGCTAAGTGTGAGTGGGAGATTTAGGTAAAAAAGAGGTGTGAAATGTTAAGAAAATGTGCATTATATTCCATTGTTTTATTGTTGATGCTGACATTGTCTTACGGGTGTTCTACAAGTGGCAATTCAAAGATGCTTAAAGCATCTCAAACAGACCTAAATCATAAAAATTCAACATCACAAAACAGCCTGAAATATCCTTCTGTAAACAATCTAAATACTGAAGAATATGCTTCTAAAAATATCAATCTTACAATCAAGTCACTAAAGAAAGAGATACATTTTAAATTTAATAGTGCTACCATAGAAAATATTGATGAATATGGCATAAATGAAGATTCAAAAAATATTTTAAATAATATAGCATCGTTTATGGCAAACCACCCGTCAATGAAGATTAGAATAGAGGGAAACTGCGACGAAAGAGGGACGGAAGAGTACAACCTGGCACTTGGTCAAAAAAGGGCTGAATCGGCAAAAGGGTATCTAATTTCCAAAGGTATAACGCCGAATAGGATTGAGACCATATCTTATGGAGAAAGTCAACCTGTGGATTTTGGACATAATAATTTGGCTTGGTCAAAAAATAGAAGAGATTATTTTGTTTTCTACAAATAAATTTTTGGAGGTATCGAATATGAAAAGAAAAGTTATTTCATTTGCTGTATCCGTTGCAGTTGTATCATTTATAGGTTATGGATGTTCAAGCAGTCAATGCAAAACGAAAACAGCACAACCTAAGGCAAAGGTATCAGTAGAGCAACAGGTTCCTGAGCAAACTAAAACTACCACAGATAAACAGTTATCCACCATCTTCCAGGATGTGCATTTTAACTTTGATAGGTATAATCTAACGGTTATTAATAAATATGGAATTAAACAGGATGTTCCTGCTGTTCTCGATGTTATAACTGATTTTATGGCAAACCACCCGTCAATGAAGATTAGAATAGAGGGAAACTGCGACGAAAGAGGGACGGAAGAGTACAATCTGGCACTTGGTCAGAAAAGGGCTAAATCGGCAAAAGAGTATCTAATTTCCAAAGGCATAGCATCAGATAGGATTGAGATTGTATCTTACGGCGAAAGTAAACCTATAGCTACAGGACATACTCAAAAAGCTTGGGCAAAAAATAGAAGAGACCATTTCACGGTACTCTCAAAATAGGTTCGCAACATATGAAAAAAATATGCATTTTAATAGTAGCTCTGTTTTTTTCACTTTCAAGCTACGGGTTTTCGGCTGAAAATCCGTATGCTTTGGATACTAAGGTTATCAAGAATGAACAATCTATAGAGCTTCTAAAACAACAACAGGCTGATTTATATCTAAAAATGGAAAATCTTCTTGTAAAATACGGAGAATTAAAGGGTCGTTTAGAAGAATTAGAAAATAGGCTAAGGGTTAATCATAGTGTTTCAGTTACATCCACAAATAACGCAAATCCGTCTGAAAATCAAAATTCAAGCGGTCTAACCGGTAATAATGTCAAGGATAATGGAACTGCAGTAAAGGATACAAAAAAAATAATAGACAACAGCCCAAATACCGTATCACATAATGCAACCCTATCTCAAACTATGAGTGATAAAGATGCTTACAAAAAGGCAAAGGCTTTATATGACAATAAATCTTACGATCAGGCTATTGTAGCCTTTAAAGGGTTTAAGAAGAAGTATAAACATTCCCAATATGTTCCAAATGCAATATTTTTTATAGCACAATCATACTTTAAAAAAGGCTCGTATGACCAAGCTATAATAAACTATGATTACTTAATAAACACATATCCTAAAAGTAGTAAAATTGCGGATGCTTTGGTAAAAGAAGGTATATCCTTTGTGAAGTTGGGTGATAAGATAGACGGAAAATATATGCTTAAAAAAGTTATAGAGCAGTATCCGGGCTCAAGCCAAGCAAAATTGGCTAAAGAGTACCTATCAACCGTAAAGTAATGAGGGCACTATAGGTTATAATATGCTTGAAAATATTAATTATCCATCCGATATAAGGAAATTAAGTTTAAGGGAACTTGATGTATTATCTCAAGAAATCAGAGAATTTATTGTAAAAAGTGTATCTCAAACCGGTGGCCATCTTGCTTCCTCACTCGGTGCAGTTGAGCTCACCGTTGCACTGCACTATTGTTTTAACACGCCTAATGATAAAATAATTTGGGATGTGGGACACCAGACCTATGCGCACAAAATTTTAACAGGAAGGAAAAATAAATTTAATACCCTTAGGCAGTATAAGGGTTTAAGCGGTTTTCCTAAGACTGAAGAGAGTATTTATGACACATTTAATGTAGGTCATTCAAGTACATCCATATCAGCCGCTCTTGGAATGGCCATATCAAGAGATTCCAAGAATAGAAAGGAGAAAGTAGTAGCAGTAATTGGCGACGGTGCATTATCGAGCGGTTTAGCTTATGAGGGACTTGATAATGCAGGTTATCTCGACACGGACTTAATAGTAGTTCTGAATGATAACAATATGTCTATCTCAAATTCTCTCGGGGCTATATCTACATACTTATCAACCAAAATGAGTGGCCCTGTTTATAATAAATTAAGAAATGAAATAGAAAATATTATTAATACATTTCCGATTCCTCAGAAACCGGCTTTAAAAATTGCAAAAAAAGTAGAAGAGTCTTTTAAACTCTTCTCTCCAGGTCTTTTATTTGAAGAATTCGGATTTAAGTATTTTGGACCAATCAACGGACACAAACTTAACGATATGATAAAAATATTCAATAATGTGAAAAAGATAGAGGGTCCTATTCTCATTCATGTTCTTACAACTAAAGGAAAAGGATATGAGCCTGCTGAAATAAGTCCATCCAAATTCCACGGTGTAGGTAAATTTAATCCCAAAACGGGTGAGCCTCTTAAAAAAGAGCCCCGTCTTAAGTCATACTCTGAGGTTTTTGCAGAGCACCTTTTGACGGTATTTAACAAAGATAAAGACATTGTTACCATAACAGCCGCTATGCTTTTAGGAACAGGTCTTGAAAAGGTTAAAGAAATTTATCCTGATAGGGTTTTTGATACGGGCATAGCGGAACAGCATGCAGTTACACTTGCGGCGGGATTTGCAATATCGGGGATTCGTCCCGTTGTGGCAATATATTCTACTTTTTTACAAAGGGCATACGACCAAATCATACACGATGTAGCTATGCAGAAACTACCCGTTGTTTTTGCGATTGATAGAGCTGGAATTGTTGGTGATGACGGAGAAACTCATCAAGGCGTTTTTGATATATCTTATTTAAATCTTATACCTAATATGGTTGTTACTGCGCCTAAAGACTCAAGAGAGTTAAAAAGAATGCTGGATTTTGCGATTAAATATAACGATGGGCCAATTTCTATAAGGTATCCAAGGGGTACAGCGGTAGATTTAGGTGAAGAATTCGATAGAGAAATTGAATTTGGTAAATGGCAAATATTAAAAGAATCAAAAAACAAAAATAGTGTGATTATAGCTGTCGGCAACTGTGTTGAATACGCTTTAAATGCTTACGATATATTAAAAAAAGAAAATCCTGAAATTGATTTGGATATTGTAAATGCTGTTTTTATTAAGCCTATGGATGAAGAGTTTTTGAGTGGTCTTAAAGATTTCAAATCGGTTATTACGGTAGAAGAAAATGTAAAAATAGGTGGTTTTAATTCGTTAGTCGCTCAATTTATAGCTGAAAATAATATCAACATAAAATTTAAACCCATAGCATTGCCTGATAAATTTATAGAACAGGGTAGTCAGGAAATACTAAGGAATATCAACGGGTTGAGCGCTCTTCATATAGCGGAAACCGTTAAATCTTTATCTAAATAAATAGCCTTTTCCATATTTATATAATTTTTACCATTTAATTTCGCTTTTATTATAACAAATGATGCCGATTTATGAATATTTCCATATACCGGCTGTATGGATTTTATGCCAAAATTATGTTTGTTAAGATTCAATATCGCTTCTGCCAATCTTGTAGGATGATAGCTGAAGCATAACAAACCTTTATTTTTCAATATCTTTTTAAACATCTTTATATTCTCTTTAAAATCGTATGATTCAAATTTTTCATTAAAGTATTTTTTTGATTTTCTGTAGTTTGTTTTGTTAAAATATGGAGGGTTTGAAACTATACAGTCCATTGAATTGTTTTTGATATTATTTATATCTGTTTCTATTTTAACATTTTTAATATTATTAATTTGCAGATTTTTTTTGATTACACTAAGCATTTCAGTATTATTTTCTACGGCATAAATATTTAAATTGGCATTTCTTAATGAGAGCAGTATTGGTATTATGCCTGTTCCTGTTCCAAAATCTACAATGTTACCATTAACCAAATCTATACTATCAGCAAGAACAAAAGGCTCCTGCGAAAATCTATAACCATATTTTGCTTGATATATTTTAAAGGATTTAAAAACACAAAGCTCAAGTTCTATCAATTTAAGTTATTTAAAAGTTGACATAATGTAAATTATCAGAACATTTATTTTGTAGCTACAGGAGACCAAATCAAAGAACCGACCTTTAGCTCTTTTAATGGATTTTTCACGATTTCATATGCACTCTTATCGCTCATCAACTTTCTAAGAAGCTTGTTGTTTAAGTCATGACCTGATTTATACGCAATATATTTTCCTTTTATGTCCAAACCGAGTACAGACAAATCTCCGATTGCATCGAGTATTTTATGTCTTACAAATTCATCTTCGTATCTTAACGGGTCTTCGTTAATAATTCCATACTCATCTACAACAATAGCATTGTCCAAACTTCCGCCTAATGCCAAATTATTGTTTTGTAAGTATTCTATATCTTTTAAAAATCCGAAAGTTCTTGCTTTGCTTATTTCTTTAACAAAACTAAATTCATCTACTTCAATATTCATTTTTTGTTTTTGTATTACTTTATTGTCAAAATTTATGGAATAGCCGATTTCGAAATTTTTTGCGGGTATTAAAGCTACAAATTTACCGTTCTCTTTTATCTTTACGGGTTTTTTAATAATAATTGAATGCTTATAGGCATTCTGTTCAACAATTCCAGCCGTTTTAATTAGATAAACCCAAGGAGCTCCAGAGCCATCCATTATGGGCACTTCCTCTGAAGAGAGTCTTATATAAATGTTGTCAACTTTTAATCCAAACAGTGTTGACAATAGATGCTCAACCGTTTTAATAGATACATTACCGTCTCCAATCGTTGTTGCAAGGCGCGTATCAACAACATTATCATACGATAACTTTATCTCTGAATCTTTATCTTCTCTATAAAATGTAATACCGCTGTTTTCTGCGGCAGGCTCCAAAGTTATTTCTACCTTCTTACCGGAATGTAACCCAATTCCTGATGCTTTAATTTTCTTCTTTAAGGTTCTTTGTTTTCTCACAAAAAACTCCTTTAGTTAATTTTCTTTAACGATTGATGCAAATTTTTTAAAAAGATACTTTGCGTCATGGGGTCCCGGAGAACTCTCAGGATGGTGTTGCACGGACATTATGGGTAAACTTTTATGTTTCATTCCCTCAACGCTTCCATCGTTTAAATTTATATGAGTAACTTCAAATCCCATTTTCTTTAAACTCTCTTCTTCTACGGCATAATTATGGTTTTGTGCCGTTACGTCTATTCTGTCAAGTTCAATATCCTTAACAGGATGATTTCCGCCGTGATGTCCGAATTTCATCTTATACACATTCATATCAAAACACCTTGATATAATCTGATGCCCAAAACATATACCAAAGGTAGGAAGTTTTTTAACGGCTTTTTTATATTCGTTAATCCATTTTTTATCAACACCCCTTGGATCTCCGGGTCCATTTGACAGAAATAGAGCATCAGGATTTTGAGACATTATAAAATTATAATCGCTGTAAGCCGGTACGACAACAACATTAAATCCAACAGATTTTAAATATCTTAATATATTTTCTTTAACCCCAAAATCTATCACTACAACCGTTTTATTATCAACTATTTTAAGATTTTCTTCACTTTCAAAGTCAAACTTAAAAATCTCTTTATTAAAAGTGTAAGGCTTGTTGCATGTTACATACTGAACCATATCTTTGCCAACTATTGAATAATCTTGAACTTTTTTGCTAAGAATATTCATATCTTCTATTTCAGAGGATATAGCTCCCTTCAATGAGCCCTTCGTTCTTATTAATTTTGTGAGTTTTCTTGTATCTATGCCGGATATACCCACTATCATATTATCTTTTAAGTAATCACTTATTGTTTGTTTGCTTCTAAAATTTGAACTTATTTCGGAATATTCCTTAACAATAAATCCTTCTATATAAGGTTTTACGGACTCGCTATCATCTTCATTTATACCATAATTTCCGATTTGAGTATAGGTCATAGAAACAATTTGACCTTTGTATGAAGGGTCCGTAATTATTTCCTGATATCCGCTCATACTTGTATTAAATACCACTTCCCCTATGCTCGTGCCAATATATCCAAAGGCTTTACCGGTAAATACATCACCGCTTTCCAATAACAAATATGCCCTTTTCATCCCATAAGTCTCTTGCTTATCTCTTCTTCATATTTTTTATTAAAAACTATTTCCCATTCCATACTACCTGGTATAAGCTTTTTTGTTCTTTTATCTAAATCATTTATTACAATTTCATAAACTTCATCTTCTATCGAGAAGTATTTCTCTATAGTATCGGCTATTTCATTTATAGCCAAACTATCTTGAACCAACAGCTCCAATGCACCATCTTCTTTGCACTTTTCCAATATCTTTCTTGACAAATTCCTTATTCTTCCATTACTGTATCTCACAGTAAAAAACCCTCTCTTTTTGCAACCTTTCTTTTTGCCATCATAAATAATTTCGAGCTATCAGCCCTTTCATTTTCTATCTCCTGTGAGAATTGCCCCAATAACTCCTTTGTGAGTGCATCAATCTCTCTTTCCTTTTCAACATCTTGCACCAAAATATCTCTAACTATACCTCTAAGGATTGATATATCTTTATTAATCTTTATATATCCTTTTTGTATTAAGTTTGAAACAATTTTATCGGCGATAAGTTCAATTTCCATTTTTTTCAAAGCCATAATTCACCATATCCTTTATACATTATTAAATTAAAAAACTCAATTAAAAACTAAAAATTAATTCTTTTTTCCTCTTTTAACATAAATCGTTTAATGTTACCTGAATGTCTAATAAACATCAAAATCAAAAGAAAACCAAAAACAAATTTTAAATTGTTGTTACTGCAAAACAAAAAACATATTAAAGTTGAAAAACTAAAAGATGCAAGAGCAGCTAACGATGAATATTTTGTCCATATAAGCACTGCTATCCACACCACTATCCCAAATAGAGACGCATAAGGATATAAGAAAAGAGTTGAACCGTATGTTGTCGCAACCCCTTTGCCGCCCTTAAACTTTAAAAGTAAACTAAAATCGTGTCCTAATACAACCGATATGCAAGATATGTATATTGCAATATCATTGTTTTTAAACAGCAAAGACACAATAAAAACAGCAAGAAATCCCTTCGATAAATCGCATATCAAGGTTAACGCACCTGCGCCCTTGCCCAAATTCCTATAAACATTTGTAGCGCCTATGTTCCCGCTTCCCGTTTTTCTTATATTAATACCCTGTTTTTTGGATATTAACAATCCAAAAGGTATACTTCCAATTACAAATGAAATTATGAATGAAATTGCATACGCATAAAACATATAGACCTAAGATTCTATTTTCTTTTTTCTTATGTAAGCAGGTATATCAAATTTATCTTCAATAGGCATATCGGAAATCTTGCTTACATCTTTTATTGAATTTTTTATGGAATCATTTGAGTCTGCATCTACATATTTAACTTTTTTAATTGAAGATTTTTTAGAATTAACACTTAAAGCATCAAATCCTGTAGCAATAATGGTAATTCTTACCTTATCTCCCAAAGATTCATCTACAACAAATCCGTATTTAAATATTGCTTTATCGTTCATACTGTTTTCAATTAGAGATGTAGCTTCGTTTAGTTCTTCAAGCCCGAAATTTTGACTTGCCGTTATGTTCATTATGATGCCTTTTGCGCCTCTTATGCTTGCATTCTCGAGCAGTGGGTTAGATATAGCCATTTCTGTAGCCATTTTAACCCTATTCTCTGAAGAAGAGGCATTTGCTTCTCCTATACCCATTAAAGCTACGCCTTTTTCCGTCATAATTGTTTGTATATCTGCAAAGTCAATATTGACAACTATCTGAGCATTTTCGGTAGGTTTATGTATTAAATCCACAATACTTTGCACAGCTTGTCTTAAAATATCGTCAACTTTCTTAAATGCATCCAAGAGCGTTAGATTTCTATAAACATCCAAAAGCTTTTGGTTAGGTATGACAATTATGCTATCAACATTCTCTTTTAGTTCCTCCATACCTTTTGATGCAATTTCTTGCTTAATTTTACCTTCTACATCGAATGGTTTTGTCACAACTCCAATAGTTAAAGCACCGGCATCTTTTGCAACTTTAGCTATAACACTTGATGCACCCGTTCCCGTTCCTCCACCCATTCCTGCGGCAATAAAAACCATATCGGAACCTTTTAGAATTTCTTCTATCTCTTCTACGCTTTCTTCCGCCGCTTTTTTACCTTTTTCAGGGTTACTGCCTGCGCCAAGACCTTTTGTTAGTTTCTTGCCTAACTGAAGTTTTGTAGTGGCAAGAGATGCATTTAAAGCTTGTATATCCGTATTTGCGCTAATAAATTCAACATTCTTTATTCCGTGATTAATCATATTATTGACAGCATTGCTACCACCACCGCCAACACCTACGACTTTAATTACAGCTCCTGATACATTGTTATCTAAATTTTCCATAAACCCTCCGCCTAAAACATCTCTTTTATCCAGCTTTTCATCTTATCCAAAATAGCTGAGAACAGGTTATCGTCATTACTTCCACCACTATTATTTTCCGAGAAACCAAAATTATTTTCTTCACTTTTTTGATTAAAACCATACAGCACAAGACCAACCCCCGTTGCATACATAGGATTATCAACGGCATCTTTTAAGCCGATTATACCTATAGGTTTACCTATTCTTACGGGTAGTGAAAATTCAGCTTCAGCCAAATCCGCTGCATGCTCCATTAATGCCGAACCACCCGTTAAAACTAATCCTGATGCAAGCATCGGAATAACTCCTGCTTTATCTAAGTTTTCTTTCACAAGAGAAAATATTTCCTCAAATCTCGGCTCTATAATGTCGCTAAGAAGACACTTTTGAATACTTCTTGACTGCCTGTCACCTATGCCCGGTATCTCCACTGTTTCATTCTTATCAACCACATCCGACACCGCACATCCATACT
>JAMOPP010000199.1 GCA_027064405.1 Desulfurellales bacterium | reverse complement strand
CATAGTTGTTTCCAATAAATCTTATAAAGAAGATATAAAGGAAGGTTATGGTATAGAATTAACGAATAATACGGAACTTGCGAAGAAATCCGATATCATTATTCTTGCCGTTCAGCCTATAGATATGCTTGAATGTCTTCAAGAGATTTCTCCTTTCATTGATAATAGTAAGCTTGTTATCTCTATAGCAGCCGGTGTAAAGGTTGAAGTTATGCGTTCCGTTCTTAAAAAGGGTAGATTTATAAGGGTTATGCCCAATGTTGCAGCCATAGTAAAGGAGGCTGTATCGGCTATATATTGCGGGCCAAGAACAACAAGAGAGGATGAAGAGGTGGCGACGGCAATTTTAAGTTTGCTTGGAAAGGTAGTTGTTATAAATAACGAAAAATATATGGATGCCGTAACTGGATTATCCGGCTCCGGTCCTGCTTATATATTTGAAGTAATAGAGGCTTTGGCTGACGGCGGAGTTAAAGTAGGTTTAAGAAGAAAGGATGCTCTAAAATTGGCTGCTCAAACGGTTAAAGGGGCTGCCGAACTTGTTCTTCAAACCAAAAAACATCCGGCTGAATTAAAGGATATGGTTGCGTCTCCCGCTGGAACAACTATATACGGATTGGCTGAATTGGAGAGAAACGGTATAAGGGGGGCGTTTATAGATGCTGTTGTTGCTGCAACTAAACGCTCTGAAGAACTTGGTGAATAAAATGAAAAAGACTCGGATACTTTGTCCGAGTCTTTTTTCTCAGTCTATCTTTGGAGTGTAATAAAGATGTTTGAGTTTCCTCTAATGAGATAGAGAAACATCACATTGCTTTTTTTGTTTAAACTAACGATTTTCTTAAAGTCTTTTAAATTTGCTACGGGTTTGTAATCGAGTTTAACTATTACATCGCCGGGTTTCAAGCCTACCATCTGTGAAAAGGAGTTTGGTTCTACAGAAGTTATCACCACGCCTTTATCAACTTTGATACTGTATTTTTTCTTTAAATCTTCCGTTATGTTTGATACTGAAAACCCAAAGTCCGTTTTGTATATATTCTTTTGTTCAGAACCTTCCGCTAAGTTCAGGTTGTCTGGACGAGTACCTAAAATAACCTGCTTTTCTATGCTTTTTCCATCTCTTATAATTTTTATGTTTACTTTGGTTTTTGGTCTCATAGATGATATAATATATACCAAATCTCCCGATGATTTTACAGGATGTCCGTTAATGCCCACAATTATATCGCCAGGTTTTAATCCTGCTTTTTCCGCTGCCGATTTTTTCATAACCTGAGAAATAATGGCTCCTCTTTTACTCTTAAGATGGAGCTGCTTTGCGGCATCAGAGGTTAGGGGTTGAACCGAGACGCCGAGGTATCCCCTTTTAATATGCTTTCCTTTCATTAAAAACGGCATTTCCGATTTTACCATATTAACAGGTATTGCAAATCCAAGTCCTTGTCCTCCTGCCACAATAGCCGTATTTATTCCTACAACTTCACCATTTAGATTAAGTAAGGGACCGCCTGAATTTCCCGGATTGATTGCAGCATCAGTTTGCAGAAAATGATCAAAGGGTCCTTCGCCTATAACTCTGCCTTTTGCGCTTATTATTCCGGTTGTTACGGTGCCGTTAAGTCCGAATGGGTTTCCAACGGCAACAACCCAATCTCCTATTTCAAGACTGCTTGAATCTCCCAAAGGCAATGTGGGGAGGTTGTTGGCTTTAATTTTAATGAGAGCTATGTCGGCTTTTGGATCACTGCCTACAATTTTTGCTTTGTATGTTTCGTTTGTATCAAGAAGAGTAACCTTTATAGTTCCGTTTGCTGCGTGTTTTACAACATGATAATTTGTTAAAATATAACCGTCTTTTGTTATTATGAAACCTGAGCCTAAGGCATGAATCTCTCGTTTCTTAGGCATATTTTGAAAGAATTGGTTAAAAAAATTGTTAAACGGGTCATCATTGTTGAACCTGTAAAAGGGATTTTGCGGCATCTCCTGTATCTGAGTTGTGCTTATATTTACAACTGCAGGAAGGGATTTTTTGGCTACACTCCTAATATTCGGTAATTGAGCATAGACATTGAAGCTAAATAAAATAGCTAATACCGACAAAAACAGGGAACTAAATCTAAATTTTTTCATAAACGATACCTCCTTAAACTTTATTTTTTATGCTATAAATAAAACTGTTTTCGCTTTTTTCAAGTTTTGCCTGAAAAATTTTTCCATTATATGCACTGTTAATAGCTTTATTGACAGATTGACCAACAGCCTGAGCACAACAGATATTAGTGGCATAACTTTGATAACCTGCAACCATAACAACCGTCATTACGACTGTCCCAAGAGAAAAACTTCTTTTCATAACTACCTCCAAATAGACTCATTTTTTACATTGTCAGTGTATTTATCGAATATTAATGCAACATTAAAATAACATTAAAAAATTTTAATAAATGATAAAAATCTTGTAAAAGAGATAAAAATTTATATTCTTACCCATATGATATACGCAGGCGATATTGATAAAGAGATTGATAAGAGACAAGAGACATTGCAAGATGCTGAAGTTGAAGGTGCTAATCTGCTTGACATAGGTGTCGGCTGTCTATCGCACATCGCTGCAGAAAGGTTCAACTGCAAAGTTACAAATATAGATATATCCTACGATAGAATCAGATATGAAAAACAGCAAAATCCCAACATAAATCTTCTATGCGCAGATGCGTTATATCTTCCCTTTAAGGATAAAATATTTGATGTATCGGTAAGCTACGGGGTTTTACATCACATACATTCGGATATTAGAGAAAGGCTGATATACGAAATGCTGAGAGTTTCAAAAACAAAAATTATAATAACGGAATATAATGAAAAGGGTTTTAAAATTTTGCATTCAAAGGATAATTACACGCCCGTTGATTTGGCGTGGCTTGAAAATAAATTAAGTCATTTTAAAAATATTAAAATTTTTAGGTATGAACTGCTCAATGTTTATGTTTGCAAAATTTAGTACATATATTTTTGTCTAAGGTGTTGCAAAGATAATCTAATACTTTTCTTGTCAATACTCTTGAAACGAATATGAATTTTAGACAAATTTTGATGTTGCCTTATGGCAAAAATTTTAATTGTTTGACCCGTTACCTATTTTTAGTAAAAGTTTTATAAAAGTAAAAAGTCTATTTGCAAAAAAGAAGCTTTTAAGAGATTTATACATTTTCCAATAGAGATAGGTAGCGGGGAGTTTTAAAATTTTAATTGAAATTTGTCGTTAAAAAATTCATCTTTGAGTTGAAAGAGTATTGATAAGAAACTACACACTATCAAGTGGTTTGAATGATAGATTTTATATCCTATTTTTTTCAACTTAAATTTAAAAGACCACTCGTAACAATACAACAACATAACATTTTTATACTGCGTAATCGATTCTTTAATCAACAATCTGAAATTTTTTTACCGTCTCATCGTCAATCTCAATAACTCCAATATTTCTTAATTTTTCCAAAACATTCTTATCACACACTACATCTTTAGGCCATTCTCTTGTGAAATTATCAATTTTTGATTTGTTCGTTGCGTCAACTCCTATAATATCGTCTATCCATAAATCACGCAGAGCGTCTATATTGTTGACGATTCTCCATACAAGCATATACGGATTTTGTATATCATTGTGATTTGTATCTATAAATACAGCTATCGATATATAATTTTTCATAGATTTGATTTTGTTAAATACTATTTTTGCGGGTTTGGTTTTGTTAAATTGTATAATTGTTACAGGGTTTGCACTTTCTATGCAGTATTGCTTAACGCTGATTATTGAATTGTCGAGATTGTGAAGTTTTATAAACAATTCGTTGTCGCTTAATATTTCAATTTTTTTCTCAACCTTGGAGCCTGTTGCATCTATACCCAATTTGCCACCCACAAAAGGCTCGTCGGAAGAGTGGTCGAGGGCATCCAAAATACCCTTAGTGATAAGAAAATTATCGGGATTTAATCTATTTAAAATATAAACGGCTAATGATTTATAATTTTCCAAGTTAGGTGCATCTTTTGAAACAAAAATAGCATGCTTAACAAAACTCATCTGTCCATTGCCCCATAAAGAGTGCATTATCTGAAGACTGTGACCCGGATATTGCGGGTTGATTTTGCATATAATTAAATTATGGAATACCCCGTTTTCCGGCATTTTGTAATCAATTAAATTGGGAGCTGCCGTCTTTATCAAAGGCAGAAAAATTTTTTCCGTAGCAAGACCCATATATTTATCTTCCAAAGGCGGTTTTCCTACGACAGTTGCATAATAAATTGGGTTTTTCTTTGCAGTAATTTTTGAAACTTCAAGATAGGGGTAGGGCTCTTTTGGCGTGTAATATCCCGTGTGGTCGCCAAACATTCCCTCAGTCAATTCTTGAGTCGTATCAACGAAGCCTTCTATAATTATATCCGCATCGTCCGGC
This sequence comes from Desulfurellales bacterium, assembly GCA_027064405.1. Classification (GTDB taxonomy): domain Bacteria; phylum Campylobacterota_A; class Desulfurellia; order Desulfurellales; family Hippeaceae; genus JAMOPP01. Next base: position 660 of record JAMOPP010000199.1, on the reverse strand, counting down.
ACATAGATATTGTTTGTTATACTTTTTACAAGAAGAGCTCTTTTGCCTCTTATAAATCCATAAAGCAGAAGTTCAAAAATATCCTTTGGCATAGGAGCCGTGGCGCACCAAGTGTAAAGAGGGTCGCCTCCAATTGCTATCGATACGGGCATTTTCTTGTTAGCCTTTTTGTATTCATAGAAAATATGATTTGAATCTTTGTGAATTTGCCAATGCATACCGAGTTTTTTATTATCATAAACTTGAAGGCGGTACATACCCACATTATCGGTTTTGCCGTTAATAGAATGCGTATAAACTTGACCCATTGTTATAAATTTACCACCATCGTCAGGCCAAGTTTTTAAAATAGGAATATCGTAAAGACTATCTATCTCTTTTTCCTGACAGATGCCCTTTTTTCTCAATCTCTTAGGGAATATGTTCCTCATCCTTAAAAGGGTATTTAGCATATTAATTTTATCAAAAACCGTTTTCGGAGGTTTAATTTTTATGGTATCTTCAACTCTTTTAGCAATGTTGTCAAGTGAATCGCCGAATATTTTTTCCAAGACTTCATTATTTGCAAAAATATTCATTAAAACGGGAATGTCGTATTTTTTGTTTATACTTCTATCTATCGGGTTTTTAAAGAGCAGTATTCTACGATTTTTCTTTTTA
>JAMOPP010000198.1 GCA_027064405.1 Desulfurellales bacterium | reverse complement strand
ATCTTAACCTTTATATATTTTCAAGAGGTGGTAAATATGTCTATGCCAAATATCAGAATATTAACAATTCACTGTTATCAAGTGTGAAACTCTTTGTTTCAATAATGATACAAACCCTTTTATAATTATAGAATCAACACAACACGGAAAAAAATAATCTTAATACGATAGAGTTATGAACATTATTAGACGGATTGAAAGTGGTGAGCCGCGTAGGGGTCGAACCTACGACCAACGGATTAAGAGTCCGTTGCTCTACCAACTGAGCTAGCGGCCCACAACATTTGAGAATATACTAATACATAATCGATTAGTCAATAAAAAAATGACATACTGCACAATTTATAGTTGCAACTTGAATAATCTTGACTTGAAAAAAAAATTATATATAATCTGTGTTAAATTTTTGCCGGGGTGGTGAAATTGGTAGACGCGCTGGACTCAAAATCCAGTAGGGGTGACTCTGTGCGGGTTCGAGTCCCGCCCCCGGCACCAATCTTTACTTTTAAACTCACTTTTATATGAGATAACTTGAAGAAATAGGGCGGATTGTGTATCATATGCGCAATATTTTAAAGTAGGAGGATGTTTGTATGAAAATACTTATATACGGAGCAGGTTCATTAGGGTTATCATTTGCACATTATCTTCATAACAATGAAGAGGTTGTCGCAATTGCAAAACAAGAAAGAGCTGAGGCAATCCGAAAAAACTCTCTTACATTCATTAAGAATAAAACCGAATATAAAGATGCAATAGATATTTATGATAACATAAATGATATAGACATAAATCCCGATGTAATATTTTTATCGGTTAAATCCTTTGATATAGACGATGCTTTAAATGATATAAAATCAAAATACAAAAATCCTACAATATTCACGATACAAAACGGGGTTTATGCAGAGAGGAAGATACAGGAAATATTTTCTGACAGAAATCTCATTGCAGGCTCCAGTATGATAGGAGCAAAAATCATAAATAACAACACGGTGGAAGAATTTGTCAATAAAGGTGTCACACTCGGTAGCTTGACGCCGGAAGCTGATGTAAAGGTTAAATTATTCGCAGATGTACTGCAAAAATCAGGTTTAAATGTAGTTATTTCCGACAATATATGGCGAGATAAATGGCGCAAACTCATTTATTATTGCGCAGGTTCCACAATAAATAGTTTAACCGGCACAAGAGACTTGGAAGATGTTCACCTTCAATGGATGTCCAAGCGTATAATTAATGAAATAGTTCAAGTGGGGAAGCATTTAGACCTTAACTTTGATATTGAAGAGGTTGGAGACGGCGTTTTTGATTTTTTAATGAACTTTAAACCAGAAAGCTGGAGTGCAAGCGTGGGTGAAGATTTGCGAAAGGGAAAAACAACGGAAATAGATTTTTTAAACGGTTATATAGTAAAATTATCGGAAAAATTTAACACGGATGCTACTTTAAATAAAATGTTATATTCCCTGGTAAAAACAATAGAAAAAACAAAATACTTTTTAAGATAAACTTGACAATTTTATAGATAATATGATATATACCTGTAATTTTATTTAAGGAGTTTATTTTTTATGGCTACACATTTAACAAAAGAAGAATTCACAAAAAAGGTCTTCAATTATGAAGAAAACAAAAAGTGGAAATTTGAAGGGGACAAACCGTGTATAATTGATTTTTATGCAGACTGGTGCGCACCATGCAAAATGGTAGCTCCTATCATTGAAGAATTATCAACCGAATATGACGGAAAGATTGATTTTTATAAAATTAATACGGAGAAAGAACCTGAGTTGGCATCTGCATTTGGCATACAGAGCATACCTTCAATACTATTCGTTCCTTTAGACGAGCAACCTCAAATGGCTGTTGGAGCACTTCCTAAAGACGCTTTTCAAAATGCAATTAAAGAAGTTTTGAAAGTAGATTAATTTTATCTCGCAGCCCTTTCTATTAAGGGCTGTTTTTGTTTTATATCCAAATTGAAATAGTTTTTGAAAAACTTTATTCGTATATTAAAATATCTACGGCGTAAAATTTTTATGTGTAACAGTTCGTAAGAGCAATATAAACCTTTGACATCGGTATTTTTGCAAACCAAAAAACAGGTTTAAGATATGGTTATCACAATTGGAAAAGCCAGATTAGTCTTTTATATTTATTTTAGAAAGTTTTCAAAAGATTTGTATTATACCCGTAAATATTTTATAAGTAACAATTGTAATGGAAGATTTTTCTAATTCTGGAATTGTTAAGATTATAAAAGAACGATGTATAAGAGAAAAATTCTCAAAGAGTCTGTGTAGCGACTGCCAGGATGTGTGCATAGCAAATGCTATCAGTTTAAGCTCTGCAGGTATTTTAATAGAACATTCCTTGTGTATACGCTGCGGTTTATGTTACGCAGCTTGTAAATTTTCAGCAATCGATATAAGAAGAAACGATACAGCTTTAATAAAATTATCACAAGGTGAACAAAATATTGACATAGGCTGTATATTCTCAAATTCAAAAATAAAAATAAGTTGCGTATCAAGACTTACAGAGGGCGTATTAATAAATTGGTTTATGCATAGCAAAAATATCACTATCCATAAAGGTAACTGTAAAAAGTGCAAATTCTCCAAAACCATAACATTCTTTACAAACAGTCTAAAAAAAGCCTGCATACTCGCAAAATCTATGAATATAAAACCAACCTTAAAAATAAAAACAGACAAAAGTAGTGCAGTTCATATACCAAAAGATTTGATATCAAGAAGAAATTTATTGAATGTAATCAAGAGCAAAAAAGAAAAACCAAAAAGAGTTATGCTTGCACAAGAAATATCAGGAAAAATTGAAAAGGATATTGTTTATCCTGATATTGCACTTATATCAATCTCAAATGAGTGCAATTTATGCGGTATATGCGAACATATTTGTCCCGTAAATGCAATCTTTATAGATAAAAAAGAGCGTAGTGCGTCATTATATTTCAATCCGTCGCTATGCATCAATTGTTTGGAATGTCAAAGGGCGTGCACTCATCAAGCCATCTCTTTTCAAAAACACTCTACTGTTTTATTCAATAAAAAACCTTACGAAGCCTTTACTGCAAAGAAAAAAATCTGTACCGTATGTAAAAAAGAATTTTTTTCCAATGATAATGGCAGTATATGCCCTTTATGCAGTCAAAAGAAAGCCCGTTCCAAAGATTTAATGGATTTTTTTAAGGAAATTTAAAATTATAAATAGAAAGTCATTACACAAAATTATAGCCTTATAGGTAATTAAGTCTTGTATAGTTTTATAGCTGCAAGTTTCCACCTTTAGAGGTGGCACTTCCGAAGTGCAAGGCTTTCGAGGCGGAAGGCTTTTTCTAATCTTAATGGATTTAGAAATAAAAATGTTCAGAAATCTGTTAGGAAAAAATTGGAGGTGTTATACTATTTTTGCATTAATTCCTCCATAAAAAAGCAAACGGGGAATAATTCCCCGTTTGTAAAGAGATTCATTAGTCTGCTTCCTTAAAAAGCGTAATCATACAGCAAAAACAATTGATTAGCAGAATCTGTTTCTGAGTCTCCCACAGAAGGATAATACTCTGTTTTAAAATGATCCCATTCTAAAGACAGCGTTGAATACTTTGTAGTAGTTAGATTAATACCCCCAAACACAGTCTGCGTATTTTTAACAGCGTTATCACCAATTTCCCTTATATGCTTTTTAAATCTTACATAATCATATCCGCTGTAAATATTGAATATATCGGTTGGCGAAATACTTACCTCAATATTATAAGCATCAAATTTTCTTGCTTTTAACTCATTATCCTCGTTGTAATAGCCGCCGGGCACCTGCAAATCGCCCGTTGCTTCAATACCTGCATAGTTTGTTGTTCCCTTCCCGTGCAGATATTCAGCTTGAATCTCTGCAATATCTATAGGAAGATCGAATCCAACACCGTAAACATAGGGTGTTTTTGACTTCTCTTCATTTGTGCTGTTATTGACTATTTTTAGGTTCTGAAACTCACAAAATCCATATACCTTTGCAGGGTCTCCAAAACCTGTTTCAAAATCGATTGATATTTTAGCTCCTATCCCTGGAAAAGCCGTTCTGTTCACATAGTTTGTTTCATCTTTCCCTATCAATATATCTTTTATATCTTCAAGTGCAATCTCTGGTGTAAATGTAATGCTACCTAAATCAAAACTACCACCCAATCTTACTTGCACAACCTGGTCTGTTCCATTAAATCCTGCTACTGCATTATCGTTATTTGACAGTGTGTTTTCTTCGCCTATCTGGTCGGTTTTACCTATTAATACAAATAACCCATTATCCAGGTTGTGTTGCACATACGCATAGGTTAAACCAAAAACATCACCATCATTACTAAAATCACCTTCAATCTTTCCTTCTAAATTCACCGCTTTATTTTCAATGTCTATCCCTATGGTTGTTGATCCTATATAACTATCGTATTTTGTCTTGTTCTGACTATCTTTCTCGGCCAGAGCAGTAGAGTTACTCTTATAGGCTGTATTACCCATAAAATCCGTCTGTTTAGTCCAGCCTACATAATACTTAATCTCGCCATACAAACTAACACTGTTATCAGTAGATGTCTGAACTGTTTTAGCAAAAGTGTTTGGTGCAAGTAATGTGGCGCACACCGCAAAAGAAATTAGCCCTTTTTTCATCATATTACCCCCTAAAAATTATTTATTAATGAAATCCAAGTAGCAGTCCACCTTGATAAATAACAACCGAAACGATATATGGAACCACTATCAATAAAGCTATTTCAAAAAACATTAAGCCCCAGCCAAATTCCTGTTTTATTGCAGCAAGTGTTACGATGCACGGTATAAACAGAAGCATAAAAACCATAAACGAGTAGGAAGGCAGTGGCGTCATCATATTAAGTATTTTCTTTTTATAATTAGCTCCAATCGATTCAAGTTCAAATGCACCTTGAGATAAACTACCGAACATTGATTTAAAAGAATCTACGATTGCAACCCAAAAGCCTACTATTTGATCTTTTGTGTCTTGCAAAAATGTGGTATTTTCTGATTCTGATTCTTCCTCTTCTTGAACATTTAGAGTTTGACCTAATCAGCCTGTTGAAAAACCTTCTTTTTCCATTGTTAAACTTCACTACTTTTCCCTGTGTTTTTAAGTTGTTACACAATTATGTAAAGCACACTCATCTTTAATGAATATTA
>JAMOPP010000197.1 GCA_027064405.1 Desulfurellales bacterium | reverse complement strand
CCGCTTTCACCAAATGAAGTTTTTCTTTCTTCTAGTTCTTTTTTAAGGTCTTCAATTTCTTTACCGTATTTTTCCTCAAACTCTGCTTTAGCCGCCTCAATTGCAGCCGCCGCTTTTTCTTTAGCCTCTTTAGCCTCGGCTGTAAGAGTTTCTACTTTGTCTTGTAGTTGTTTAATAACTTCAATTGCCATATCTTTCTTCCTTTTATAAGTTTTGTGTTAAAGTGTTGTTCAGCTCTTGCCCTAATTGGTCATAGAACTCGAGCAAATCGCCAACTTTTGCCGGGTCTTGTGCCATTTGATAAAGCACCTGAGCCACTTCATCGAAATGAGCTGAAACAGCTTCTGTTGAATATATCGTTTCTTCGGTATTCTGTTGTCCATCTTTTTGATTATCTTCAGCATCGCCGTCAAATTGAGTAAAATCTTTTGGCTCTACTCCGCTATTTTGCGGCATATTTCCTTCATCTTGTCCTTCGTCCACACCACCATTGCCACTATCTTGTCCTTCACCCATACCATCATTGGCACCGTCTTGTCCCTCAACAGGCACAGAGTTACCATCACCTTGTCCAGCATTAGCATCCTTTGTAATAAATTGTGCAGCCTTTCCGGCTAAATAACAGTCATCACCTGTACAACTAGTCAAAACATCTACAGAAAATAAACTATCCTGGTTGTCTGGCACCGACACTATAGAAATTTCAAACAATTCTACATCTGTCCATACCCACAAACCGTCAACTTCTTTGTAATCAAATGCCCTAAACCCGACAGACAATGCCTTCAGAACGCCAAGTTCCACAGCAGCAAACACTTTAGGGTTTAGTTTTTCATAAACTTCTGCCTGAATCCATAAGCCATCCGGCCTTATCTGTACATCTACTACTTTCCCTACAGGTTCATCCGATTTATGTTGATACAAAAGAACCGGGTTTTTCTTATAATTGTCTAACCTGAAAGCAGAAGGGGGCATACTTTCCCCGCTTCTGTCTTCAATAGGTTTACCTGTTCCGTCACTGTATTTATTTGCATAACCTTGGATGGTAATTACTCCCGGTTTTTGTTCTACCGGAGCAACTTCTAATTCCTTGACTATTGTGTAAATTTTTCTTTCCGCCAATTTAGCTCCTTTGTGGTAAGTCAGCTTTGCCACCTTCCGGGTCTGTAGAGCCGGCAGGTTCAGCTGAGCCGTCATTTGGTATTAATTGAGTATTGTCTTGAATAAACACTGCTCCGCTTCCATACATAGAAGCAGCAAGAATATTTTTATCGGCGTTTTCAACGTCTAATTGAGACAGTCCAACTAAATCTCTTGCTTCGTTTAAAGTTGCAACCCCCGTTGCAAAAAGAGTCTTAGCTGCATCTGTCTTTACATCTAAAGCTGTTTCAAGCTCAACTACTCTGTCTAAATCAAATTCAAAAATTATATCGGGGTCTTTTAAAGTTTGTTGCAAAAACAAGGTAATCTGGTCTTGTATTCTATATAAGTAAGGACGCACTGCTGTATTAAAAGTAGTACGCATTAATTCTCTAATATGAGTAGGCGTCGATGGAGAGCCGCCCAAAGCTTGAGGATTAATTTTAAAAACTTTCATAACTCTTTCATCAGTAATTCCCAAACTGTCAATCAGCTTGGCATCCGCTGGCGAAGCTTGGACAGGTTTGTATTTCATTTTACCAGGAAGGACAGCTGTTCCGCCCCTCTCTCTTCCCCTTTTGCCGAACAGTTCCTTGAACTGCTGTCTAAGGTTTTGTATTTGTTCATTATTCATTGCAAACTCTGCTTCAATAATACCGCTCAACAAACTCGAACCCTCATAAAAAGATTTCAAACTCTCTATAGAATCTGCTTCCAGCAGTAAACTGTCAAACAAAGGTCTAACAGATGGCACGCCATAGTATGCATTGTTCAAAGTAGGGTTTCTTACTATAATAACTTCTGACGCTTTGTATGAAATTTCATCTTTAAATATAACCCCTGCAATATAATTTCGAGCATCAGGTACTATTTTAACATCAGAAGGCGAAACCAAAAACCAGCTTTCGTATCTGCCTTTCACTTTCTCAAAAGTAAGATAGGAAGTGCCAGATAAAGCCAAACCTTGAACAATTAATTCTATCATCTCGCCCCAGGTATAAAAAGGGTTTGGTGCAATTTCCCAATCTAAAAGCCTTTTGTCAGAAACTCTTTCTTTTTTCATAGTATTTCTATCAACCTTGTAAACCCTAGGCACGGCTTGTGAGGCGGCTTTAGCTATATAATCAATGCAGGCAAATACTAAGTCAGACGAATGCAAAAAATTTTCTTCATTCTTTTGAGCGAGCTTTCCGTTTCCGTCGGCATAATCCTGTGTATATTTGTTCTGAGCTTTTGTTGCTTTTTCTTGTTGTAAAGAAATAGGTTCTTCCCTAACATATATAACCGTCTGTGCTTTATTATCAGACTGTTCTTTTTTCTTTCCGAAAGGCCACATATATTTCCTTTATATTTTTCTAAAGTTTATATCGGCTGCCCGAAAAATTTCGCCTGACATAAAGAGCTGTATAGAATTACACAAAGCTATATACCCTATAGATAGGAAAACAACCTGATGGTTTTTTACACCTATTGCATAAATGCAACGAAAGCCCTAGATTTAGGGCGTGAAACATCGTGAAACATTTTTGGTCTATAACATTACAATATCTAAATTATTTTGCACTTTCCAGCTGTAAACCAAATATCTGAGAGCAGCCAAAGCCAGGTCAAAGTGTTTATGTTTTTTTGTTCTCTTTACGTCTTTTCCATTTTCTTTCCAGTGCATTTCTTCTATCTCTTCTATTAATTGATAGCACTCTGAGCTTATAAACAATTCATTTTTATAAAACCGTTCGTTTACGCTTTTAATTCCTTCTTGAATATCATTGCTTCCTGGAACACAGTAATAATCATAATCCACTGCAAAATCGTTTGCAACCTGTGCCGCAGACGGGTCAATAAATCTTATCACTTTCTCTACATTGAATTTCTCTTCAATGGCTTTGAACTCTGAAACGTGTTGACTAATTGTTCTACCGCTCTCCGCATACTCTGCCAATACATAGATATGCCCTGTCAGAGGTTGAACAGCGGCTAAAAGGAAAGCGGTATTATCTGCAAATCCTATGTCAATCCCTACAAGGTATTGACTTTGGTTATCAAAGACTGGCAGGTCTTGCGAATTGATTACGTGCCTTTCTCTATCGAACGTATAATACACTCTTTCTCCGCCTATATCCGACCATTTACCTTCATACTCTCTTCCAAAAGTAACCGGGTCTAATTCTTTTCTTTTACTTTCAATATATTCTTTTGGAATGTAAGGGTTAGAAGAAGTAGGATAAGTAAAGTTTACATAGCCTTTATATTTAGGATTGTATGTTCTTTTAATAAGCTCATACATATCATTGGCTTTGTCCCGGGCTGTTGCAATAAAAATTGTTTTTGATACAAAATATCCGTTCTCGTCTACGCCATAGTCGGCCTGTGCCGGTTGAATATAATTTTCCCATAGTGAAATTAAGTCCTCTATATCCTGGCCTTCGTCTACAATTACCAAAGAGAATTTCTTTCCTAGAGCATTTGATATTGATTTTGGCGTTACAACATATATTGTAGAATTGACCTCAGTAGTAAAAGTTAATTGTTTTGTATTTCGGGAAGTAATTTTTATCCCGGCGGACTGCACATATTTTTCAATTTCTGTATACATAGTTTGTGCGTTTGAAAAGGTAGGAGTTATAAGCAGTACTGATGCATTAGGAATTAGCATCTCAGTGGCGCCGATGTCAGAGATTACTAACGTCTTGCCAAAGCGTCGCCCACAAGTAATAGTCATTGCAGAAAAATTGCCCTCTTGGATTGTATCAATTATTTCCTGCTGTTTTTCGTGAGGTCTAAACTTAAACAGTTGAGCGGCTTTGTTATAGTTTATCTTTGACTTTACTTGCCTGTAGATTTCTACGTCTGTCATTTTTATCCTTTCAAAATTTCGCCTGACATAAAGAGCTGTATAGAGTTATACAAAGCTACATACTCTGTAGGAAGGAAAACAACCTGATGGTTTTTTACACTTACTATACAAGCTTAAGAAAAGCCCGAGATTTAGGGCGTGAAACATCGTGAAACATTTTAATCTAAAACTTGCTGTAAAATGTTAATAACTGTACTCTCGTTGTTGCCCAGTTCTGCTTTTTCTTTTTCTTTGAGTATATTGTCCATAATGGCTATCAAGTCTACTAAATCTTTTTTAGTGGCGGTCGAAAAGTCGCCTCCGTTTTCTTCTATTTTTTTAATTTTATCTTCTATTACTTTGTTAAGGATTCTGACGCGCCCTATTTTAGAAGCGGCATTCAATTCCATAACAATTTCTTCAACCAGGTTTTTACATTCAGGTTTCTTTAAAATCTTTGACACTGTATTTTCAGGAATACCTAGCTCATTGGAAATAGCTACCAATGATTTTCCTTCTGCATATAATTCACAGACATTTCTTTCTAAAGAGGTTATCAGCGCTGTTCCCACTTGTAATCCTTTATAATATATGGTATAATAATAGAAGCCAAAGTTTTGACATCAACTTTAATATTTTTTACTTTTATTTGCAATTTTGTGCAGTCTAAGCATTTGTCTTGGTCTTTTGAATATGTGGCAAATTGTTTGCCGCACGAACACACTTTTTCGTACACATTTTTCCTTTAGTAGTTTAAAAGTATATCGTTAATAAAGTAAAACTACGATATAAATTTGTAGAAAAGGATATACTTATGTGAAATACCTAGTATATAATATCATCAAAAGGCATAAAAATAAGATAAAGGAGCAATAAAATGGCAAAAGAAAACACAGGAATGGGTGAAAAGATAGCAGTTGTGGTACAAAAAAAGAAAAAACACAGTAAAAATCGTGGAAATTTTACAAAAAAAGTAGCAAAATATCGCAAATCTGACGAGTTTTTAACAGGAGAAGTGGTAAAAAATGATGTATTTGGGGAAGGAATTGTCACAAAATTAATAAATAACAAGCTAGTTGAGGTAAATTTTGGTGGAAGTTTACGTGTTGTGAACGTAAATAGCCTGTATAAGGTGTAATTTATGGAACAAATTTTACCTAAATCTAAAAAATATTATGTAGTTTTCGACATTTTGAGGACAGAAATGGAAGGGTATGATAAACTTTTGGGGGTTCTTCCTACTTTTTCAGACGAAGAACAGGCAAAAAAGT
>JAMOPP010000196.1 GCA_027064405.1 Desulfurellales bacterium | reverse complement strand
CCTTTTGACAAAATAGAAATGTCCCCTTTTCTTGTTTTTTTACACTTTGCTCATAAATAAAGAAATGGGATAAGAAATATTCTTTAAACAACAAAACATCCTAAAAATATATATTATTTGACTTTTAATGAATAAAAACAAGCCCATTTTTTTGAAAGATATTTTCTTTTCATTCCAATTGATGTGGGTGGTAAATATGTCTATGGCTATCTACCGAAGTGTCGATTTTATAATTGACATCGTCATTAATTATATGATAAAACTAAAAAGTTTTTTCACAAAAAAGGGGGGGTAAAATGAGGTCAAAGTGCCACTTAACACTAAAAGGTGTCGTTTTTATTGTTTTTTTTGTTTTCATTTTTACTGTTTTTGTATCAAATGCTTCATACTCTGATAATCTAAAAAAAGTTGTTTTAACAGGAAAGCAGGTTGAAGGAACACTGGGTCATATGCCTGAGATTAGTGGTGGAGTATTGGTTGTCAAAAAAAAGGCTGTAGTTGTTTCTTTTACTAAAAGGGCGCCAAGTTTTTGTATATTCAAAAAATATTCTCAACAGCCGGTAGTTTGTAATTATAATAACAATTTTATAGGATATTCCTTAAAACAAGGTAAGTATTGGGTTCTACCAAATATAGGAAAATATAAAAGGTATGGATGGGTTTCCGTAACCGTTAAATGTAGCGATTGTTATATCGAAAAAAGAAAATAAACAGTAAGTAACATTTTTTTGGTGCGGAGAAACTACCTTTAAGATTAATTGAGAAATATCGAATTATAAAATTGAATTCTATAAAATCAGTTAAAATTCAAGCGTAGAGAAAATTATGCTTTATATAGCGATTTTAATATTTAATAATGCCACCTATGTTTCTTCCGCAAATCCTATCCCTTCTGTATGAGAAGAATCTTTTATCCTCAAAAGTGCATATATTGACATCGTATATGTTTTTGTCGTCAATTCCCTCTTGCAACATCTGATTTTTATTTTCTTGCGTTAAATCCAAATAAATTTTGCCGTTTTGAAAATTTAAGGATGAGTTTAAGAATTTTTGTGCCACATCACTTTTGATTTCATAACATTTTTTACATATATGAGGACCTATTGTAACAAGAATATCCTTAGGGTTGGCTCCGTAAAATTTGAAGAGCTTAACTGTTTTTTGAGCTATTTTTAGATAACTGCCCTTCCATCCTGCGTGAACCGCAGCTATCAATTTTGTTTTTTTATCAAAAAATACAATTGGTGTGCAATCTGCAAACCTAATTCCGAGAAATACACCTCTTTGTTTTGTATAGATACCGTCAGCATTGTGCCGTTTGCCGTCAAATTCAATAATTGTATCGGAATGTATCTGATTTATAGTAAATAGCGTATCCGCATTAACACTATTTTTTATTATTTTTAGATTTTGTTTTACGCTGTTTTGATTATCTTGCACATTAAAACTTGTATTTAATGAATCGTATGGAGATAAGCTTGTTCCGTCTAATCTATCAAAAAACAGACACCGTGCATTAAATTTTTGATATCGTTCGTCTTCTATAAATCCCATTGTTTTACCCAATCATAGCCGATGAATTTCAAAATAATTATAATTATTTCTCCGACGGCTGAAAAACCGATATCGGTACAAAAGAGCCGTTTCTAACCTCTCTTAAGATTGCGGTTCTGTAAGTTTTACCGTTTTTTATTTTAATTTTTCCGGTTATGCCTGAAAAACTTATATCTTTTATCATATCTGCAGCCTTTTGTGTATTAAAATTTGATTTTTCCATAATGTCCAATAAAAAAAGATAGCTATCGGCAGCGAGAGCCTCCGGTGAATCGGGAAGTTTGCCGTATGTTTTTTTGTATAACTTTATGAATTTTGTTGCTATGCCGTTTTGTGGAGATAAGGGGTCGAAATCGTCGGTAAAAATAATTCCTTCAACAGATTTTCCACCCACTGATATTAATGCCTTTGAAGATGCGGCACTTCCGGAAAATATTTTTATGCTTTTATTGTATCTTCTTAAGCTTCTTGCAAGCAGGGCAATTTTGTTGTAGTAGGTTGTTGTATATACGAAATCAGGGTGCAATGATTCTATGTTGGTAGCAAGAGCGGAAAAATCTTTCAAGGTTCCGTCTATTTTATATACCTTTAAGATTGTTCCGTATTTTTTAAAATAATTTTGAAAGAATTTAGTTAAATCAACAGAATAATCCTGGGATATATCTTCAATAATTACACCTTTTTTGTAGCCTAAAGAATTTATGTATTTTACCATAATTTTAGCCTGTATGTCGTTTGTGAAACATACACGAAGGGCAAATTTTTTATTTTTCATTAAATTTAAGCCGTTTGCCGATGGGATAATGTTAATTATTTTATTTTTTTCAAGTATAGGTAGTGCTGCTGCTGCGTTTGTGGAACTTACGGGACCTATTACGAATTTAACACCTTTTTCTGCGAGTTTTTCCACCGATAGAGCTGAGGATTCAGGATGCGATGCGGCATCTTCCAAAATTAATTTGATTTTTTTGCCGTTCACCTCAGGCTTGAGTTTTTGGGCAACTTTTATACCTTGCCATTCTATGGTTCCCCAGGCTGCGACGGGACCTGTCATAGATAAATAGACGCCGACGGGTATTGAGGTTTCTGCATAACTTGAAATAGAAAATAATAACATAATAAACAATGAAATAATAAATTTCATAAAATCCTCCGCTTGTTAAGTTTATTTTTTGAATACATTTACATTATAGGATATTGTTTCTTTTTCTGTCAAGTAGTTCGAGTAGCAGATTCTATTCTTGCGATTTATAATTAATAAAAACATTATGCGACAATATAATGTTCTTTCTTATCAATCTCTCTCAACTCAAAGATGAATTTTTTAACGACAAATTTCAATTAAAATTTTAAAACTCCCCGTTACCTATCTCTATTGGAAAATATATAAATCTCTTAAAAGCTTTTTTTTGCAAATAGACTTTTTACTTTTATAAAACTTTTACTAAAAATAGGTAACGGGTCAAACAGTTAAAATTTTTGCCATAAGGCAACATCAAAATTTGTCTAAAATTCATATTCGTTTCAAGAGCTTGATAAGAAATTATGCGCTATCAAATGATGGTTTATATTTTTTTATTTTTTTTCTAAAGTTTTTTTCGGTGAATCCGATTAAGTATATGAAAATTTGAACTTTCTTTTTAAGAAAACTTGCGAGAAGGGGGTGATTGTCAGTAGGTGCCCTTAAAAAGAATGAGGTTTTTTGAGGTTTTTGGGTTTTTTGTTTAACTTAAATTTTTATTTAAAAGGGAGGAAACTATGGGATTAAGAATTAATACAAATATAGGCGCACAAAACGCAATAATGCATTTAAACAGCACAAATAACAAACTGTCTCAGTCGCTAAACAGACTTTCCACAGGTCTTAGAATTACAAAAGCAGCTGACGATTCAGCCGGAATGACAATTGCAGATGCTCTAAAGATGCAGTCAACAAACTTGGGTGAAGCAATCAACAATGGAAACAACGCAAATAAACTTATTCAGATTGCAGATATGGCACTGCAAAAATCAATTGATATAGTCGGAACAATTGCTCAGAAAGCAACCAAAGCGGCAAACGACACGGAAGATAGCTCATCAAGAAGTGCTCTTCAGGCAGATATCAACAAATATATTGAAGAGTTGAATAACATTGCAAATACAACATCGTACAAAGGCGTTAATCTTCTTGACGGAACATTTACGAACAAGTTAGTTCATGTCGGTGCATATATGAACCAAACTCTTTCTATAGGCGCTCAAAGAACTCATTCAGACTCTATTGGATGGGTAACTCGCTCTACAGGAGACAATAATCAAGGCTTTGATAACAACATATTCGAGCTGGGAGCATCTCAGAATCTAAACTTCAATACAACTGACAACTATGTTAAGCTAAATGCAAATGATTTGACAATAAATGGTGTAAACATAGCCAATTATGCCGAAGGTCTTAATAAAGATCAAGTACTCGACGCTAAAACAATGACTGCCGCAATAAACAGCGTAAAATCCTCAACCGGTGGAGTTGAAGCTGACGCAACGACGACTCAGACAGCAACTGCTGCTGTAACGGCAGGAACAATTAATGCAGGAACATTTTATATTAACGGCGTGGATATGGGGCAAATTAATGTTGCTGAAGGTGATGCAGACAATGCATTGGTTGATAGAATAAACCATTTTTCCGAACAAACAGGCGTGACTGCTTCTAAAGACGCCAAAGGTCAGGTAACCTTGACCGCAGCAGACGGAAGAAATATAGCTGTTAAAGCTGATGCAAATGTAACAGGCATCACACATCTTACAGATAGTGAGACAGTTGAAACGGGAACAGCGGCAACATTATCAGCAGGTAAAACTTTATCTTTTTATCTTAATGGAACTGCGATAACATTTACAGCTGGTGGTGCTGATGCCAGTGCTGCAAGTATAGCAAATGCTATCAATACTCAACTTGCGGCAGCTAATGTTAATACAACTACACAGCTTAGGGCAAGCTACACTGCAGCAACAGGCGGAAATTTAAAAATATTTGCAGTTGATGGAAGAGATATTAATATACATATGACATCTGCAGCGGCAGCTGTTGCTAATGCGGTGAAATTATTGGGTATAGGTTCTACAAGTGGAGCCGGGGCAAGCGCTGTTAACTTCTTGGATAATCAATCAAGCCACGGAAAAATCACTCTAACATCAAACGATAATATAACAATCGCCGGAACAGACCCGTCTGTTGCAGGTTTAAAAGCCGGAACAATTTCTCCTAATAATAGACTTGCTGATGTTAATGTTATGACACAGAAAGGTGCTGAGCTTGCACTTAAGATAACGCAATCCGCTCTAAGCGATCTTGATAAGGTTAGAAGTAGTTTGGGTTCTGTTCAGAATCAGATTACAGCAACAGTTGAAAACATATCTGTTACGCAGATTAATATCAACGCTGCTGAATCTCAGCTTAGGGATGTAAACTTTGCCGATGAATCATCAAACTTCTCAAAACTGCAGATTTTGGCACAGTCAGGAACTTATGCTCTTTCTCAGTCAAATGCGGTTCAGCAGAATGTTTTAAGACTTTTACAGTAACAATCAACAATAGACTGCACAAGCCCGTCTTGTTCAAGGCGGGCTTTTTTATTAACTAAAATTCTATCTTATTAAATTTTTCTTTTTTGTCGCTTATAAATAGAATCCTGTCGTTTTTTTTAAGTATAAAATCTTCTTCAGGATAGAACCATTTGTCTAATCTTTTCACAAG
>JAMOPP010000195.1 GCA_027064405.1 Desulfurellales bacterium | reverse complement strand
ATTCTAATTTACCCTGTTGATAGAAATGTGACAGTATATTCTCACGATGGACAGATAGAATTTTTGACCCTTGAGGATGAAATTGAGGTGTTTAAGGATGTGAAAGTGAAATTGGGTTAAAACAAATTATTTAGAATTCAATTTAGGCAGTGTATAAGAATAGGTCTCTTTCATCTAAACAACACAAAAGGAACAAGAGCGGCTAGCTAAGAAGGTATTTGGCAGTCTTAAGAGGGTTTATGGTATAGTTCGAGTGAGATATATAGGACTTGTGAAAAATCAGGGACATGTTTACATTTTCGGCATAGCCATGAATTTAAAACGGATGTTTAAATTAGCTCAGGTTTAAAGGAAAGGGATTTTCAAATAGTTTAACTGTGCTAAATAAAGAAAAAAACAGAGGAGGGCATTAAATAATAACATTGAGTTAAAAAATAAGGGGTAATTTTTAAAATTGTTTTAGGAACATATAGTCTAAACCTCTTTAACGGCTTTTTGCTGGAGTCTCATTAAAATAAAATTGGATGGCAACAAAAGGAGACGAGTCAATGTTAACAATAATATCCCTTACATTTAAGAACACCTTTAAAGATAGAATAGGAATAATTATATTGAGTATGGTGCTGCTCTATATAATAGTCCCTGTTTTTAGCTCGTTTTCTATGCGACAGCTCCAGGAAATCTCTATAACTATGTCTATAACCATAAACTCTTTTATACTTCTTCTACTTGCCATTTTCGGCTCTATTGCAACTGTTTTTAGGGATGTTGAAAGAAAATTTGTATACACACTGCTATCTCATCCCTTAAAAAGAAGCGACTATTTTATGGGTAGGTTTATAGGATTTGCTTTTGTTATGCTCGTTGTGCTCATTAGCAACTTTGTTCTTTCGGTTATTTCGATAAAAATTTGTGCAGCTATGTATAAGTCAAGATTACCACTGTTGTGGGGTAATGTAGCAATAACCTTTGTATTTTCCTATCTTCAGTATTTGCTTTTGATGGCTTTTGGTTTTTTGTTTGCATCTTTTGCAACGTCGTTTTTCATACCGTTTTTTGCAACGATAGCAATATTTATAACTGGCAATGCATCGCAGGGAATCTACGATTATATATTTCACTCTGCCTCAAAGGAGTATTCAGAGCTATTCAAGGTTATCATAAAAGCTATTTACTATATTTTACCCAACTTTTCATCGTTTGATTTTACAGTTCATGCAGCCTACGCTCTTAAGATAAGCTCAAATCAGTTGATAAACAGCTTTGTATATTTTATTCTGTATTTTACTATCGTGATGAGTGTAGCCTTAATTATATTCAACAGAAGAGATTTAACATGATAAAGTATTTAACATTTGCCGTTTCGCTGTTATTAATGATAGCGTTTATGCCACATTTTTCAGAAGTCATGCAACAAAGGGCATCACTTGTGAAGCTGGGATTTGTGCCAAAGGGTGAATTATACAAGGCCGTCGTGGGCAGCTTCAGATGGTTTGAAGGCGAGTATTACACTTTTAGGTCTATAGTTTACTATGGCAGCAAAGTAAAAGCTGTAATGAAAAGAAGATACAACGAGATTGAATATTACAATCTTTACCAAACCCTAAAAGCTGCAATAATCCTCAATCCTTACAATGAAGATGCCTATTATTTTGCACAAGCTGCTCTTGCATGGGATGCAAGGCAGGTTAAAGCAGCTATAAAGCTATTGGAGTATGTTTATAAATATAGACCCTGGGATTTTCAAATACCGTTCTTTCTTGGTTTTGATTATGGTTATTTCTTGCACGATTATAAAAAGGCTGGGGAGTATTACAGAGATGCTGCCAATCTAACACATGCTTCGCTATTTGTTAATTTAGCAGCAAAGTATCTTTACGAAGGCGGAGATACAGAATCTGCTATAATCTATCTAAAATACATGATAAGTCAGACAAGAAACAAAAATATAAAAAAGATCTATCAAAAAAGGCTTAATGCCTTGTTAAAGGTTGAGTTTTTACAAAAGGCAGTGGAAAAATATAAAACAAAGTTTGGCAAAAAACCAGCAAGCCTTAAGGAGCTAATTGATGCAGGCATAATAGAGAAAATCCCAGAGGATCCATACGGCGGAAGGTTCTATATAACAAAAAATGGAAAGATAGAAACTACAAGCAAACTTGCTGAAGGGTGGAGGCATGGCAGTAATACAAGTAATGAATTTAAATAAGACATATAAACAAAAGTTGAAAAAGGTAACAGCCCTGAATAATATGAGTTTTAAAGTTGAAAAAGGGCAGATATGCGGCTTTTTAGGGCCTAATGGAGCAGGCAAAAGCACAACCCTGAAGATAATGATGGACTTAATCAGGGCGGATAGCGGTAAAGTTTTAATAAATGGCATAGAATCAACAAGAACAGACTCAAGAAAAAAGGTTGGTTTCATGCCAGAGAATCCACCTTACATAGACTCTCTCACAGGAAGAGAGCTTCTTCTCTTTTCGGCCAAAATGCATAATATAGATTATCAAAAGGAAAAAAAGAGAGCGGATGAACTTTTAGAGATGCTTGAGCTTTCAGGCTCTGCTGACAAAAAATTGAGAAACTACAGTAAGGGAATGATTCAAAGAATAGGGTTTGCATCAACGCTTATTATAGAGCCGGACCTTTTGATTCTTGATGAACCGATGAGCGGACTTGACCCGATAGGCAGATATAAATTTAAAAACATACTTAAAGAAGTCAAAAATAGTGGAACAACGATATTTTTCAGCTCTCATATTATAGCAGACATAGAAGATATCTGTAATAGCGTGATAATAGTAAAAGATGGCAGGGTGATTAAGCAGCTAACTCAGAAAGACATGAAATCTATGGCAATTGAAGGGTATAGAATACTTGTTCCAAAAGATGTAAAAATCAAAGAAATAGAGAAAGTGGAGAGGTTAGAAGATGGCCTTCAGGTTATGTATGTAAAACGGGAGTTGTTGAATAAAACGATACATGACCTTAAAGGTGTCGATATAATCTCCATAGAGCCTGTAAAGAAGAGCCTAGAGGCGATATTTGTTAAAGAAATTGAACAAAATTGAAACTATAAAATCCTTATATAGAACAATAGGCAATCTTATCCTTGTCCTGCCCACCGAGGGGCAGGAGTGCTTTACATTGGTTCAATTTGTTGTATAAAGTTATTTTTAGTGGTAGCGACATGAAGTGTTCTTTCACTAAAAAAACTTTTGTTAACATCTTGTAATTTTTGAT
This sequence comes from Desulfurellales bacterium, assembly GCA_027064405.1. Classification (GTDB taxonomy): domain Bacteria; phylum Campylobacterota_A; class Desulfurellia; order Desulfurellales; family Hippeaceae; genus JAMOPP01. Next base: position 2,112 of record JAMOPP010000195.1, on the reverse strand, counting down.
AAAAATTACCAAAAGGATCAACATAATTTATTTTTCCGAGTTTCCTGATTTTATTTATAAGCAAGTTTATTTGATTTTCTATTTCTGATTTTTCTCTTACATATATTTTATCTCCTATTTTTTCAACTATAGAAGGATGAAATATTTGAAAGTTAGAAAGTGGTAAAGGAATGTATTGAGGCTCAACATATGAATATGAAATTATAAAAACACCATTATAGTTATAAAAACTCACCTCTGAAAGAAAATAGTACATAGGATCATTATAGTATCCTTTTGAACCCCACAAAAAAATAATCTTATTTTTTATAAAATCTTCTTTTAGAACAGTGGAATCGTCAATTTTATTAACCCCGTTAGCATTAAAAAACTCATGAATAATTTTAGAAAACTCTTTGTTATTACAATAATCTTGAAAAAAAGATATATATTCTCCTTCTTTATTTTTTGTGTAATTATTGTTAACACATATACAAGAAAGATTAAATTTAAAAGGATAATATATAGAAATCTCATTTATTTGATTAGAACTGCGGATTCTTTGTTGTTTACTATTGAGCAATTTTTTAGTTTTCTGAAAAATATCTTTAATAAAATTATCTTCTCCATTATTACTATAATCGCAAAATTGAATATTTTCTTGGTTTAAAAAAATATATAAGGGAAAGTTTACTTCTACCTCATGTTTTTCAATATTATAACCAATTAATAATATTGGAATACCTTTTGCAAACATATAACCAGTTTCAAAATTCACCCATGGACGACAAATAGCTTTTTTAGAGCATAATACAAGTCCTACTTTACAATTTTTTAAATTTTCAAAAATATCATTTATAAAATATGTTCCAAAAGGCAGTTCTTCAGTATAAAAGTAACTTATCCCATCTTGTTGCAGTTTTTTGCAAGTTTCTTTAGAAAAACCTTTTCTTCAATCCTCCATAATACGAAATAAAAACATCTTTTTTATCTTTCATTTTTGTAACTCCTAAGAGCCTTTTTAGAATATCAAAAACGCACATACCCGTCCCCTAATTTCCTCTTTTTACAAATTAAAAAAGCCGGCAAGCTAAAAAGCCTACCGGCCAAGATAAATTTAACACACAAGCCTAAGGATTAGGAGCATTAGGAACATCACCTGCCTGTAATTCCTGTCCAGCAACTCCACTTACCTCTTCCATACTTGGTTTTTGTGATGTTATCTGGTAAACCTTATCGCCGGGAGTGCCTTTGGATGCCGCTGCGTAAGTAGCCTCATTTGTACCTGAAACATATCCCAAGCGCGTATTTTTTGAGACAACCAAAGTACTATTATCTGATGGGTTCTCATTAAAACTCAAGTTACCTGAACTATCAATTTCGACACTATATCCATCTCCACCAGCAACAGTTTTACCTGACACTTTTGGATATTTACCATTATCAGTAAAATAACCTTCAAGTACTGTTTGAAAAGATTTTAGATCGGATGCGGCAGCAGCATTGTAAGCTCTTCTTCTGTATTTTGCATACTGCGGAATTGCGATCGCTGCCAAAATACCAATGATGGCAATAACAATGAGTAACTCCACCAATGTAAAACCCTTTTGTCCTTTCATCTTTCTAAACATACTGTTTACCTCCTCTTTAATTTTTTCTTGCCATGTCTTATATGGCCTTAAAAAAGCTCCTTCTGCCTTAAAGCCCTTTTGTTTTCTTTTTTCCATCTTTCACCTCCTCCTATTAGGGATTATGTTGATTTTAATTCTTTATAAGAATTATCAAGGAGTATGCCAAATTTAAATCTTAATTAGATTAGCCAGTTATTTTTTTAGCTTATTTTTTATAAGCAATTTTTGTCTAGTTATGGACAAAAATTGTCTTTTATTTTTTAAATGTTGCTTAAACACTTTTTGTAATGCCTCCATTACTCCAGATCAACCGCAGGTAATTATAGAATATCCTTCTTGTGCAAGTTTTTTGGCTATGTTATAAGTCAGCTCATAGACAGGGTCTTCAGGTTTGACCCTGGCAGATCCAAATATACTCACTGCTGCACCAATCTCATTTAAGGTATCAAAACCCTCCACAAATTCAGCCATTATTTTTAATAGTCTCCAGGATTCTTTATAT
>JAMOPP010000194.1 GCA_027064405.1 Desulfurellales bacterium | reverse complement strand
ATAGCTATTGATAAAACTCAAAAAGCCGGTGATATGATACTGTCCGAAGAAAAAAAGGCTCAGAGTGATAAGGAGCATATAGAGTCGGTTGTTGAGAAGGCATCCAAGGTTATAGATGAGCTAAATTCAACAAGCGCAGCAACAGAGGAGCTGTCATCAACGGTTGCTGAAATTGATATGCAGGTGAAAGAGGTTGTTGAAGCATCCAAAGAAAATGCAAAAGCCGTTGAGGATATAGCGAAAATTTCCGAAGAGGTGAAAGAATTATCCAATGGCATAAATGAGCTCGTAAAGGTATTTAAGGTATAAAGAGATAAATTACGAAATCAGGAAATTTTTCATATATTGGTAAGCTTGGTTTTTATAGGGTTTACACAAAATCGGTGGCGGTTTTATCTTATAGTATCGTCACCAAAATAATCTCTTAGGTTTTTGGGTATAGTTATACTGCCGTCTTTATTTTGATAATTTTCAAGAACCGCCACAAGACACCTTCCAACGGCGATGCCTGAACCATTAAGAGTGTGTGGAAAGTAGGGTTTCTTGTTTTTTCCCTTAACCTTTATGGAAGCCCTTCTTGCTTGAAAATCAAGGGTATTGGAGCAGGATGATATCTCTCTGTACCGGTTTTGTCCGGGCAGCCAAACCTCTATGTCGTATGTTTTGGCGGCAGAAAATCCTATGTCTCCGCTTGATAAAGTTACAACCCTATAAGGTAACTCAAGGAGTTGCAAAACCTCCTCTGCATCTTTTGTTAAATCTTCGAGTTCTTGATAGGAGTTTTCCGGACTTGTAAATTTCACAAGTTCAACTTTATTAAACTGATGTTGTCTTATTATGCCTTTAACATCACGGCCGTAGCTTCCGGCTTCTTTTCTAAAGCAGGCAGTATAGGCAACATATTTAATAGGCAACTGTTCTTCTTGAAGAAATTCTTCTCTGTGTAAATTTACAAGGGGAACCTCGGCGGTGGGAATAAGGTATTGACCTTCAACCGAATAGGCTTCATCCTTAAACTTAGGAAATTGACCGCTTCCAACCATAACTTCCTCATTTACAATATAGGGAGGTATTATTTCGGTATACTTATGTTTTTTTGTATGTAAATCAAGCATAAAGTTTATCAAAGCCCTTTCAAGAAGAGCACCCTTTCCCTTATATACAACAAACCGTGAACCGGAAAGTTTAGCGGCTCTTTCAAAGTCCAAAATATCAAGTTCTTTTGCAAGTTCAAAATGCTCTTTTGGCTTGAAATCGAATTGTTTGACCTTGCCCCATTTTCTAACTTCTACATTATCATCTTCTGTTTTTCCGATAGGCACGGAATCATCAATCATATTAGGAACAAGGAGCCATTTGTGCATAAAAGAAGAATGTTTTTCATTATATGATTCTTCAAGTTGTTTAATATTTTCACCTATTTCGTTAACATTTTGAATTAAATCATCAGCTTTTTCACCCTTAGATTTTCTTTTTCCAACCTCTCTGGATAGCTTATTTCTTTTTGAGAGTAATCCATCAATTTCAGATTTTAATTTTCTTATAGTTTCATCTTCTTTTATAAGATGTTCAACATCTATATCGGAAAATCTATTTTTTAATTTTTCTTTTAGGAGTTCCGGGGATTTTCTTAAAACATTTAAATCAAGCATTTTATTCTACCTCTTTTAAATACTTTTTAAATTCATCTTTTATTTCTTTGTCATTTAAAGCAAATTCAACCGTAGCCTTCAAAAATCCAAGCTTGCTTCCGCAATCAAAGCGTTTGCCTTCAAGTATTTTGCCATATACTACCTCTTTTTTGCTTAAACTTTCAATAGCATCCGTAAGCTGCACTTCACCTTTTTTGTCGGCTTTTGTCTTTTCAAGTTCATTGAAAATATTATGAGTAAAAATATATCTTCCTATTATTGCTTTATCGCTTACAGCTTCTTCAATACTCGGTTTTTCGACAAATTCGTCCAACTTGAATAATTTCTTCTCAATTTCTCTGCCGGATACTATACCGTATTTATAAACATCCTCTTTTGCGACTCTTTCCAGACCCAAAACAGAGCAGTTATACCTTTCGAAAATATCCATAAGCTGTTTTGTTCCGCTTAATCTGTTTTCTATAACATCATCTGCGAGAATAACTGCAAATGGCTCATCTCCTACGACATCTTTTGCACGCAGTATAGCGTGACCTAAACCCTTAGGTTCCTTTTGCCTAATATATACAAAATCAGCCATATCGCTTATCTTTCTCATCTCATCAACCAAATCGCTTTTTCCCTGAAAACTAAGGTGAAATTCAAGCTCAAATGATATATCAAAATAGTCCTCAATGGCTCTCTTGCCTCGCCCCGTTACAAAGATTATCTGTTCAATGCCGGCTTCTACGGCATCCTTTACAGCGTAGTGTATCAAGGGTTTATCGACAAGCGGAAGCATTTCTTTTGAAGATGATTTGGTAGCCGGTAAAAATCTCGTTCCAAATCCGGCAACAGGCAAAACCGCCTTTTTTATTTTTTTCATAAATCTTCTCCCCTTAAAGCTTTATCTATAACCTCAATTGTATGTTTTACCGATATTTTTGAATTTTCTATATTAAGGGCTTCAGCAATTTGCATCATACATCCGGAACAGCCGGTTACAACGGTGTCTGCAGTAGAATTTATTATATTTTGAGCCTTTCTTTTGCCGATTTTTAAAGAGGTTTCTCTAAAATCAACACTAAATGTTCCTCCATTGCCACAGCATCTGTCTGCATCTTTCATTTCTATAAAATTCAGGTTTTCTATTGCCTTTAAAAGTTCTCTCGGTTCCTGCTTAATGCCGAGACTTCTGTTTAAATGGCAGGAGTCATGATATGTTACACTATGCTCTTTTTTTAATTTTTTATTTTTTAAAATGTTGATTAAATCCGTGTCATTGTAAAAATAATCGGAAGGATCCCTCACCCTTTCCGATAGTTTTTTTGCTTTCTCAAGGTACTTGTTATTACTGAAATATTCAAAGATTCTTGGATATTCAACCTTAATTGCAGTAGCGCAAGTGGGCTCGGGTATCAAGATAGCATCTGCCTCGATTTTTTCAAAAAGCTCAATATTCTTTTTTGCTAATTTTTCAGCTTTATCAATCATACCTGCATAATATATCGGACCTCCGCAGCATACCTGATTTTTAGGTATGATAACCTCGATGTTTAAAGTTTTTAAAATATTTATCAGCGCATCTCCCACTTCAGTATAAGAATAGTTCACGGCGCAACCTATAAAAACAGCAACTTTTTTACTATTTTTGCCGTTTATACTCTCCGGATATTTATTTAAAAATGTTCTTTTTGAGATAGGAAGAAGTAGTCTGTCTTTTTCTACTATTGGATTTTTCATTCTTACATTAACGCCTTTTCTCGGCACATTTTCCACTGTTTTAAACATAAAAGATGAAAACATATTTCCCATTCTTACCGATAAATCAAGCACTTTTCGTTGGCTCATAACCTGTGCCATAATTTTTTTATAAAGCGGGACACCGTGAATTTTGTTAACAAAAGTTCTTGCGGTAATAACTGCCAAATCAGTGTGAGCATTATTTGGGCATGACTCAACGCAGGTTGTGCACAATAGACATTTGCCAAGATACTCTTTGGATAATTTATCGGAAAAGTTTAAATTGCCCTTAATAAGTTCCTGTATTAAAGTTATGTGTCCCCTTGCAACAAACGGCTCTGATTTTTCTTCTTTAAAAACGGGACACACGCTTCTGCATATGCCGCATTTAACACAAGAATCCCATGATTCACTTATCTTATCATTCAATTTACAACCTCATTTTATGTGGATTCAATATATTTTTTGGATCAAAAGCTTTTTTTATATTTTTAAACAATTTAATGTTATCGCTACCCACCTGTTTTTCAAGATAATCCTGCTTTGTAATTCCTACACCGTGTTCTCCCGTAATCGAACCGCCAAGTTTAAGACAGAATGAAAAAATCTCATCCATAGCCTTTTTTGCGGCTTCTATTTCTTTATTGTTATCGGTGTGATACATAATGTTTGTATGTATATTGCCGTCACCTGCATGACCAAAACTTACGATGTAAAGGTTGTGTTTTTTGGCTATCTCTTGCGTCTTTTCAATCATATCAGGGAGTTTTGAGCGTGGAACAACTATATCTTCGTTTAATTTTCCATCAGCTATTCTTTTGAGCGTTGGAGATATGGAACGCCTTGCAATCCATATTTCATCAGCCTCTTTCTCATTTTTAGCAACCCTGAATGCTATAATACTCTTATCTTTCTCGCACAATCTTTTAATTTTTTTGGAATTTTCTTCAACCTCATAAATTCCGCCGTCAATCTCTATAATTAATATTGCTTCGGCATCTTTCGGGAAACCCACATTTAAAGCGTCATCTACGGTTTTTATGGCATCTTTATCTACAAATTCTATGGATGTTGGTATAATTTTGCTATTTAGAATATTGTTAACCATTTCTGCTGCAGCTCTTATGCCGTTAAATACTATTTGAATTGTTTTTTTATCGTCCGATATGGGATGAACTCTAAGAAGAGCCTTTGTTACAACGGCGAGCGTTCCTTCGCTTCCTATAATTAAGTCGGTTATGTTGTATCCTGCGACATCTTTAATATTTTTAGAGCCTACATTTAAAACGGTTCCGTCAGCAAGCACAATTTCCAAACCGTTAACCCAATTCTTTGTAACTCCATATTTTACAGCCCTTGGACCGCCTGCATTTTCGGCTATATTTCCGCCTATCGTGGAAAATTTCCAGCTTGAAGGGTCAGGAGGAAAAAATAGACCATAAGGTTTTAAGAATTCCTGCAAATCGTAATTAACAAGACCGGCTTCAACCCAAACCATTAGGTTATCTTTGTCAAATTCGACAATCTTATCCATTTTTTCTAAAGATAAACATATGCCACCCTCTATATTCAAAGCGCCACCGGAAAAACCACTGCCCCAGCCACGCGGAACTATCGGAACTTTATATTTATTCGCTATTTTTAAGATTTCAGACACTTCATTTGTATTTTCCACTAAAGCCACTATGTCGGGAGAGTACATTTTTTGGGTAGCATCGTAAGAATATTGCACTTTACTTAATTTGTCATTCAAGCATCTTTTGCCGAGGAGCGATTTTATTTTTTTGTAAACCTTGTTTTTATACACTTCCTTCTCCCTTTCAAAAAAAGTAAACGATTATATGAAATAGGTTACAAATAATCAAATTTATTGGATATATATTTTTATTGTTTTAAATATGAAATTATTTTTTGCCGTTGAATATAATTATGCTTTCATTTTTATCTATCATTAAGTAATTTTCGGCAGCTTTATGCTTTAAATAATTGGGATCGTTTTTTACTAAACGTATTTCTTGCTTGACCTTTTCTATTTTTGCCTGCATCTCTTCGATATTTTTATCGAGAAGGGAACTTTGTTTAAAAAGCTCCCTTCTCTGTATC
>JAMOPP010000193.1 GCA_027064405.1 Desulfurellales bacterium | reverse complement strand
TAAATATCGCCAAAATTATGTATACTATGGAAATTTTTGAAAAATTATTAAGCGGTCCGTTATTATTTTGGTCTTTTTTCTGAATCTTGTTATTCATAAAGAAACCCATAATTATTTATTCTTGGAAGATATCGAATATATACTTCCGTCTCTCGATATTATATATAGTTTATCTTTATATCTTGTAAAGTTTGAGCTAAAATCATCCGATATATCTTTTATGTCCATTATTTTGCCACTTATCGGGTCTAAGACGAACAGTTTTCCCTTGTCAGTCATCGCAAAAATAGAATTTTCCGTTAAATATATGGAGTATATATTTCCCTCTTTTGTAAGCTTTCTTTTCCAAATTGTTTCGCCGTTTGAAGCGTCTAAAGCAATTACATTGCCCTCTTCATCCGATAAAAAAAGACCGAAAATATTGCTCTGTAAATTTGAGTATGAAGATATTTTTCTTTTCCATAAAAGGTTTCCGTCTATTGCACTCAAGGCTTCTGTGTAGCCATTTGCCGTGGAAGCAAAGATTCTATTTTTACCTGTAGGTTTTGAATCTGCATCTACAAACATACTCCCGTAACCAAGCTGAACGCTCCAAATTTCATCGCCTTTATACGATATTTTGTTTATACTACCGTCATCAAATCCTGCATAAAAAGCATCTTTTGCAAACATAATCCCGGAGTTGCCTCTGATAGATAAGATTTCATACCCTTTTGAGTATTTCCAAATAATTGTTCCGTTTTTCGAATCTATGCAGTTTACGGTGTTGTTCTGAGTTAAAACAAAAAGATTTCCTTTTCTTTGGGATATTTCTCCTATAATCGGAAATCCTAACTGTTTTTTCCAGATAATTTTACCGTTGTAGTCGATTTTGTATAGATTGCCTTTTGTGGTTCCTGCAAATATGTAGTTATCGTTTGCAAATACCTCCGATTCTATAGGTTCGTCTATCTCTGTAAGTTCTTTGCCTGTTTTGGTTTTTAGATTTATGATGTATATTTCTCCGTCTAAATTTCCGGCAAATAGCATATTATTGTGTATGAAAAGTTGATATTTATACCCTATATCGTCTATATTTTTTATTTTCTCATATTGAACAGGCGGTACTATCGAATTGCGTGTAGCCGCTACTTTATTAACCTCTTCAATTTTTAAATTCAGTTTATTGCTGCTTGAACATGATGTAATAAGTAGAATTATGAATAACAAAAGCAAAGCATTAAATTTTTTCAGCATCGTGTCTCCTTTTCAAAAGTCTCTCCAACATTTCTTCGGCATTTAAAAGCGCTTGTTTTACATCGTTCTCATCCATTCCGCATCCTTTTAGAACCTTATATGCAAATTCGTCGGTAACTAAGTTTTCAGGCGAGTGAGTATCCGTATCCAGTATATATTTAGCGCCGTTCTGCTTTGCGGTTTTAAAAACATGTCCGTTTGTCAGGCTGTGTCCACCTCTTGCACTTATTTCTAAAAAAACATCGTTTTCCCTCGCAAGAGATGCTTCTTCGTCGGTTATAAATCCGGGGTGAGCCAATATATCGCATTTTGCTTCGATTGCCGATAAATTTGTTTTTTCTCTAACAGGCTCAACGGGGCTTTCACCGTGAACAACTACAATTTGCGCACCAAGATTTCTTGATTTATCTATGGCTTCTTTCATTAATTCAGGTGGAACATGTGTAATTTCTACACCGTAAAAAACGAATAAACCCAAATATTTCTCTAAACCTTTGACCGCTTTTGACAAGTTGCTTAGTATAAATTCCATATTTGAAAAATCTGCGTGATCTGTAAAAGCTATAGCTTTATATCCTATCTCTTTTGCTCTCTGTGCAAGCTCAGACGGTATAAGCTCTCCGTCACTAAAAAATGTGTGTGTGTGTAAATCAATCATACCTTGGATTTTATGGTTTATCTATTCTTGTGTCAAGTTTTATTTATTTGACATTGAGTTAATACCTAAATATAATGTCGAATGTTTTATAATTTTATCAGGAGGTAAGTTTTATGTTAAACAAGGAAAAAGATGTTGAATTTTTATCAAATTACGATGATGCTTTTAAAAATTTCAGTAAAGGCGATATAGTTAAGGGAAAAGTTATAGATGTAAGAGAAAAAGACGTTTTTGTTGATATTGGATATAAATCCGAGGGCGTTATAAAGATTGAGGAATTCGCAGATGAAGATGGAAATGTGGAAGTAGCTGTGGGAGACGAAGTTGAGGCTCTGTTTTTTAACAGGACGGATAGCGACGGTTTTGAAATATTGTCAAAATTGGCAGCTGATAGAATTAAAGGGTGGAGTAAGATTTTTCAGGCATACAAAGACAATCAACCTGTGAAGGGTGTTATTAAAAGTTTGGTTAATGGTGGATTTACAGTTGACTTAAACGGCTTTTTGGCATTTTTGCCGGGTTCTCAGGTAGAAATGCATCCTGTTAAAAACTATTCAAGTTTTGTAGGGAAAGAGTTTGAATTTAAAATAGTTAATGCCAACGAAAGTAAAAGAAATGCTGTTTTATCAAGAAAAGTTCTTCTTGAAGAGGCTAAGAAAAAAAGAGAAGAAGAGATTTGGAAGAAGATACAGGAAGATGCAATTCTCGAGGGCAAGGTTAAGAATATAACCGATTACGGTGTCTTTGTAGATTTGGGCGGTGTTGACGGTCTTGTTCACATAACCGATATGTCCTGGAGCAGGATAGATCATCCTTCCGATATGGTTAGTGTTGGCGACGAAATTAAGGTAAAGGTTATTAAAATAGATGATGAAGGAAAACATAAAAAAATATATCTTGGGATGAAACAACTTACGGATGACCCATGGGAAGATGTGGGCGATAAATTTAAGGATGGAGATGTTGTAAAGGGCACGATTGTTAATGTAGTTGAGTATGGTCTTTTTGTTGAAATTTCAAAAGGCGTGGAAGGGCTTGTTCATAAAAGTGAAATTACTTACGATAAATATATATCGCATGCAAAGAAGCTTTATAAAATAGGCGATGAGATTAATGCCAAAATAATTAATATAGATCCTGAAAACAGAAGAATGTCTTTATCTATAAAACAGTGCAAACCCGAACCTTGGAGCGATATAGACGAAAAGTATAAAAAGGGCGATATCATTGAAGGTGTAGTTACCGGCGTGAAAGATTTTGGCGTTTTCGTTAAACTTGAAGAGGGCATAGAAGGATTAGTTCATGAAAAGGACCTATCCTGGGACAAAGAAGACAGACCTTCCTTGAAAGTCAATGATGCGGTTCAGGTTGTCGTTCTGAACATAGACCGTGATAGAGAGAAAATATCGCTTGGCATTAAGCAGTTGACTGAAGATCCTTGGGAGCAGGTTGAATCTAAATATCATCAGGGTGACGTTGTAACTTCTAAGGTTGTTAGCGTAAAGCCTTTTGGTGCTTTTGTTAAGATTGATAAAGGTATAGAAAGCCTTGTTCCTAAAAGTGAATTCAACAACCGTGAACCTAACGCAAAAGAAGAAATAGATGTTGTAATACTTAAAATAGATAAAGATAAAAAAAGACTTATATCCAGTTTTGTGCAAGAGTAGATAGATTATAACGGCGGCTGTTAAGGCGGTTGTCGTTTAATTTTTTTTAAAACAAGATGATAAAAAAAAGTTTAAAATTAATTTTCGTTATATTTGTTCTTATATTTATATTTAATTTTGTAGGTTATTTTTTAGAAAAAACAAACACCGCAGTAATCAATATAAATGGCATAATAAATGACTCAAAAGCGGAATCATGGATAGAACAGATAAATATGGTAAAGAATAATCCTATCTACAGAGGTATTTTAATTAAGATAAATTCACCCGGTGGCGGAGCAAACGCCAGTGAAAAAGTTTATAGAGCTTTAAGAAAAGCGGATAAAACAAAGCCCGTTGTTGCTTTAATAGATAGTCTTGGTGCAAGTGGGGGATATTATATCGCATGCGGTGCGAGAAAAATAGTTGCTTACCCTACAAGTATAACAGGTAGTATAGGTGTTATTTTTGAATCTTTAAATGTGAGTAAACTTGCAGAAAAAATAGGCATATCCTCCTTTGTGATTAAAAGCGGTAAGGTAAAGGATGCGGGTAATCCCTTCAGAGAGCCTACGCAAGAGGATAAAAAAATGCTCTCAAGCGTGATAGACGGAGTCTACAATGAGTTTCTAAATTCTGTCTCAGAAAGCAGAAATATAAAGATAGATACACTTAAGCAGTATGCAGATGGCAGTGTATTTAGTGGCAAACAGGCGTTAAAAATAGGATTAATTGATTCTGTAGGCGGATTGGATGCCGCAAAAAAAATATTGAAAGAAGAAGAAAAGACAGATAAAATATATTTTGAAAGCATCAAGGATAAAAAGAGTTTTATAAAAAGCGTATTAGGCGAGAGAGTTTTTAATATTTTGTATGAAATAGAACTTATTTTTACGCCGAATGTAAAAACCTATTTTTCAATATGATTCAGATAAATCTTGTAAAAACGCAACTTCCGTCAGAGATAGACATACCTAAAAAAAATTTAAAAATTTTTCGATATGGGATTTTGCCCATCGTATTTGTTTCTGCTTTTTTGGTCATATTAATCATTGTTGCGGTTTATTACATTTTTTCTTCAAAGCTGAAGCCGGAAAATAAAGATAATCTTTCAAAAAGAGCCATTGTAAGTGCCGATAATCGGACGGTAAAGCATAAGACAATTATAGAAACAGGGAAAAAAATAAAAAACACAAACCCTTCCAAGAGTCAAATTAAGCAAAACAATGAAAATAAAAAATTCTTGGAGGCTCTGAAAAATAAAAAAGAAGTGGCTTTCTCTATAGATATTCAGTTGGCAACTATTCCTAACAAGGTGACAGATAACAACAATACATCAGGTAACGGTTTGGATAATCAGACGGCGCTTTACCAATCTATTATTTCTCAGGACAATAATACCGCTAAGAAAAAGAAATTACCGGAAAAAAAGATTGATACTTTGCACTATGTTACGGTGTCTACATCAAATGTTAAAAAGTTGAAGACATTTTTAAATGGACACAAGATAAAGTATAGGCTCATAAAATATAAAAAGTCGTCCGTTGCCTATTATGACATTTTTGCAGGTGGATTTAACAGCTATTCGGCTTTAATGAAATTCTATAGAGCTTTGGAGAAAAGAGGATATAAAATATACGATATTCAAAATATATCCTTGCTTTACTATGTATGTATAGATAAAGGTGTTACAAAATCAAAGAAGAACCTTTATTTGAAAATATGGAAAAAGACACCGTTTAAAATAATAACCAAAGCTCATTTTAAGAATATTTATGGATATAAAGTCACATTTAAGGCGGATTCTAAAACTATTAATAGGTTGAAAAAATTAAAATTTTCACCTATAATAGTATCAATTCAAAACGGGGCGTAGCGCAGCCTGGTAGCGCACTTGAATGGGGTTCAAGTGGTCGGAGGTTCAAATCCTCTCGCCCCGACCACTGTTTTTTCTGTTTTTATAATATTTTCTATAGGATTTTAAAGAATTTTAATAGATAAACATTGCATCGCCAAAGCTAAAAAAACGATAGTTGTTATCTATTGCATTCCGGTAGCAGTCTAATATCTCTTCTCTGCTTGAAAAAGCTGAAATCATCATAAGTAGCGTTGATTTGGGAAGATGAAAATTGGTTATCATTGCATCTACAGCTTTATATTTGTATCCGGGATATATAAATATATCGGTTTTTGAAGTTGTAGGATGAATATATCCCTTTCTATTTGCTGACGATTCCAATGCCCGTACAGCGGTTGTTCCCACAGCTACTATTCTGTTTTTTTGCATTTTAGTCTGATTAAAAATTTTTGCTGTTTCTGCGCTAATTTCATATCTCTCTTCATGCATTTTATGATTTTCTATTGTTTTTTCTTTAACGGGTCTAAAAGTCCCTATTCCTACATGGAGGGTTATGTATGCTATCTTTACGCCCTTTATATGTAAATTATCCAATAGTTCTTTTGTGAAATGTATGCCTGCAGTAGGTGCTGCAACCGCTCCTTCTTTTTTGGCAAATACGGTTTGATAATTATTGAAGTCATTTTCTTTATCGTAAGAGTTGTAATCTCTTTTAATATATGGAGGCAAGGGGACTTCTCCAATAGTTTGCAGACATTCTTTTACATTCTTATTTGATAAAAATGTGACAATTCTTTTATCGCTATCCGTTTTTTCTATAAGAATTTCCTCGTTATTCTTAAGAAATGCCCTTGTTTTGTCTTTAATCTTTCCCTTTGTTATGCATAGATATTTATTAAATGACATCTCTTCAAGTAAAAATAGTTCAATTTTGCCGCCTGTGTCTTTTTTGGCAAATATTCTTGCCGGTATAACTTTTGTATTATTTAAAATAAGCAAGTCGCCCTTTTTAAGGTATGAAGTTATGTCTTTAAAGATTCTATGTTCTATAACCTTGTTTGTTTTGTTATATACCATAAGTTTGCATTCGTCACGAGGTATATGAGGTTTTTGAGCGATTAGATGTTGAGGAAGTGCATAATCAAATAGTTCGATGTCCATTTCCTCATTATATACAAAAATTTTTACTTGAAAAGAAAAAAAGTATTTATACAATGGCTAATTGGTCTTGCTTTTTGACGGGAGGGTTAATTGTTTTCATCTATAATTTTATGTGGTGGTAAATCAAGGAGAATGGGGAGAAATAAAGCCTTTGTGGAAGTTGACGGTAAGCCTATGATTCAAAGGGTTATAAATACATTAAAACAGGTATCTAAAAATATTGTATTGGTAGTTGACAATAAGGAAAAATATACGCAAATTAAGGGTAATGATTATATTGAAATTATTGAGGATGAGGTAAAAGATTTTGGACCTGTTGAGGGTTTGTATATGGGACTAAAAGCCGTTACAACGCAAGAATCTTTTGTATGTGCATGCGATATGCCGTTTATTAGTAGTGTCTGTATAGAGGAGTTGTTCAAAAAGATTGTTGATAGGAATGTAGACTGCGTAATCCCTAAATTTAAATGTAATAGTTATCCGCTACATGCTTTTTATAGAAAAGAGCTTACTTATAGATTGGAAAAGGCAATTGAAAATAATCAGAGAAGGTTAAAAGATTTTATTAACAGTATTAGGGCTTACAATGTTAAATCTTTTGATTGCGGGATAGAGGACTCTGTTTTGAGTATAAACAGTTTGGACGACCTCAATAAAACTTATTTAAAGGAGTGATTATTTATGGAAAAAGTTGCTTTGCAAAACAGTGAAGCTTTAACAAAGGTTGTAAGTGAAGGTAAGAAGAAGGGGTATCTTACATACGACGAAATTAATGATATGTTGCCTGAAGATATTACCGTTGACGATATAGACGATTTATTGAAACAGTGTGATAATTTTAGCATACCTGTTATAGATACGGATAAAACACCTTTAATAGATACCCAACCTGTAGATGACTTTAAGATAGAGGAGTCTACGGAGCTTAGTAGTGCTATAAGAATGTATCTGAAAGAAATGGGAAGCATCTCTCTGCTTACAAGGGAAGATGAAATTGAAATTGCTAAGGATATAGAAAAATACAAAAATAGACTTGTAAGGAAATTGATTAATGCTCCTTTTACATATAATGAAGTTAAAAATTTGAAAGATGAAATATTAAGTAGGGAGGCAAAGGTAAAAAGTGTCTCAAACGCTTTGGATTTAACATACGATTATGACGATATTAATGATGATAATTGTACTGCCAAAGAAACATTTATTAAAATTCTTGATGATATTTTGGAACAGTATGAAGTTTTGTATTCAGTTAATAATTCTTCTGATAAAGATGAGATATTGGAGAGGATTTTTAATGATTTTAACGAAATAGCTTTAAATGATAAATTCATTAATAGGGTTATAGATGCAACCAAAGAGAAGCTGTTTGGCAAAGATGATATTGAAAATAGGGATGAGCTGTTCGATATGCTTAATGATATTGAAAAAGAAAAAAGACGGGTTGAAGAAGCCAAACAAAGAATGATAAAGGCAAATCTAAGACTTGTTGTTTCTATTGCCAAAAAGCATTTAAACAGAGGGCTGTCTTTTTTGGATCTGATTCAAGAAGGAAATATCGGTTTGATGAAGTCGGTTGACAAGTTCGATTATAGAAAGGGTTTTAAGTTTTCAACATATGCTACATGGTGGATTAGGCAATCAATATCGAGGGCAATAGCCGATCAAGCCAGGACGATAAGGATTCCGGTTCATATGATAGAAACCATAAATAAGATAGTAAGAGCATCCAAGTTGCTAATTCAGGAGTATGGAAGAGAGCCTACAACTCAGGAGCTTGCTGAATATTTAAAAATAGATGCTGATAAAATTAAAGGCATAATGAAGATTGCAAAAGAACCCATATCGCTGGAAACTTCAATAGGTGAAGACAGCGATACGCATCTTGAAGATTTTATAGAAGATAAAAAGGCTAAGATGCCGGTTGATTTTGTTATAGAACTTGGTTTAAAGGAAAAGATTAATGAGGTGTTTTCAACCTTGACAGACAGGGAAGAAAAGGTGCTTCGTATGCGATTTGGTATAGGAGACGGTTCTGACCATACTCTTGAAGAGGTCGGAAAGGTTCTTGGTGTTACAAGAGAGAGGGTTAGGCAAATTGAAGTTAAAGCCATAAGAAAATTAAGACATCCTAAAAGAAGCAGGATTTTATCGAGTTTTACGTAATGAGAATAAATAAATTTATTGCAAGCGGAACAAGTTTGTCAAGAAGAAAAGCCGACGATTTTATCAAGGCCGGAAGAGTGTCGGTGAATGGCAAAATAATAGATGAATTTATAGATGTAAAAGCCGGTGATATTGTTGAAGTTGATGGCGAGATTGTGAATCCTGTTTCAGAGAAGGTGTATTTTGCTTTTTATAAACCGCCGTTTGTTTTAAGTGCAACACAGGATGATTCAGGTAAAAAAGTCGTATGTGATTATTTTAAAGAAATTGATATGAAACTGTTCTGTGTAGGCAGGTTGGATTATCTTTCTGAAGGGCTTCTGCTTGTTACAAACGACGGTGAATTTGCCAACAATGTTATGCACCCTAAATTTAAAATAAGAAAAACATACCTTGTAAAAACCAAAAATAGTGTACCTTTTAATACCATTAAAAAAATGTCCGAAGGTATTGAACTTGAGGATGGATATTTCAAACCTCTCGATATTAAAAGCACTTTAAATCAAAATTGGATTGTAGTTGCCATAGATGTTGGCAGAAATAGAATAATAAGAAGATTTTTTAAAGCTTTTGATATACCTATTTTGAAATTAAAAAGAATAGCCATAGGTCATATTGATTTGGGTAATCTTGTCATAGGAAAGTATAGAAAGTTGGAGCAGGCAGAAGTTGATGATTTAATGCTCGCAACATTTTCAAAGAAAATAAAGTTTAGAAATATTTGATATATTTATTACGGATTATAAAATTAAACTTTTCGTTTGACTTTGGAGGGTAAGAGTTTAGAATTACTTGGAGAATTAAACTTTTTGGAGGTAATTGTGGGGAAATTAGATGTTTTTAGTTTTAGCCGTAAGGATTACAAGGACACTATTCAAAAATTAACGGAACATATTACAAAAAAGACAAAAAAAGAAAAAGAGTTGGTTGATATTTTTATTAAATCATCCTTGAATTTATCAAAACTTCAGAGCTTTATTGAGAAAATTTCTTATGAAGGTGTAGAGCAAGTTATGCTTGATGCCTTTTCTTTTATAGAATCGAAAGAGGGTGCACTAAAAATCGATATATGCGATGTAGAATTTGAAAATAAGAAATATACGCAGATTAAATTATTATCTGATAATAATCCCTTTATAATGGATAGCATCACATCTATTATAAATTTGAATAAATTTTTTATAGAAAACAGTATGCAGCCTATTTTTGTATCCAAGAGAGATAAAAACGGTAAATTAATAAGCTTAAAAGACCCTCAAGAATATGGAGAAAAAGAGATTTATATATTTGTCTTGCTTGGTGCCATAAATGATGAACAAAAAGAAGCCTTAAAAAAGAGCATTCTTATCTCTGCGGAAGAGAGTAGCCTTGCAGTAAATGATTTTAAGGAAATGGAAAAACGAATAAAATCTATGGTTAGAAAACTTAACGATCCTGTGTATCTTGAAAAAATATCGGAAAAAAACACGGAAGATATTAAAGAATTTCTGCTTTGGTTGATTGATGGTAATTTTATCTTTTTGGGTATGCGAAGTTATGACATAGAGCATACAAAGGACGATATATACATTCAAATGGATAAAAACAGCTGTCTTGGTATTTTAAGAAAAACTAAAAACTCTAAATTTATAAATAAGGTTTCAATCAAAGAGCTTCCCGGCAATTCCGCAAATGTTATAAAAAGCGGTAATGTTTTGTCTATTGATAAAACAAATGCGAAAAGCAATGTATATGATTCAAAAAGAATGGACTATATAGCTGTATCTGATTTTGACGAAAAGCTTAATGTAATTAGAAGAAACATAATTATAGGTTTGTTTACGCCTAAGGCATTAAAGGAACAATCCTCCAATATACCTTTCTTAAAGTCCAAATTGGATAGAATATTATTTGAAGAAAATATAGTTGAAGATTCGTTTGAGTATAGACACTTAATAGACATATTTAATACGATTCCTAAGGACGAGCTCTTTATGACCAGCGTTGAAGATTTAAGAATTCTTCTTGAAGAGCTTTTGACAAGTGAAACGGAAGAAAAGATAAAAGTGTTCTCAAGACAAACCAGTCTCGTTCATGGATTATATCTATCTGTGGTGCTACCCGTTAAATTTTATTCTCAAAAGAATTTGGAAGAGTTTGGGCGGTATCTGCAAGATAATTTAAAGACCGATGATATAGAATATAGAATTATCACTCAAAGTTCGAGAATTATTAGAATTCATTATTATCTTGTATTTAAGAAAAAGAGAAATGAGTTGCCGGATGCTTCCAAAATAGAAATTGATTTTGAAAAAATTGCATCTAATTGGGATGATAACTTCAAGAATATCACTGTTGAAAAATATGGTCACGAGAAGGCGGCATACTATATAAACAAATATTTAAATTGTTTTAATGATGAATACACATCCAAGGTTTCTCCTGAAGAGGCAATTTTCGATTTAAAATATTTTGAGGCGCTTCTTGCGAAAAGCAAACAGCAGGTTGCTGTTTATGCCCAGAATGATTCCCTGTTTTTTAATATTTATTCATTATACAAGCTTCCGCTTTATGAAATTTTGCCTAAATTGAGTAATTTGGGACTTGATGTTTTGTATGAAGATTTTACGAATATGTTTATAGATGGAAAGAGTGTGTTTATACAGCGTTTTTCCGTGGATGCATCTAAATTGGATTCTCCGGACAAAGATAAACTTTTTAAAGCCATAGAGTCTAACTTTGAAGCTGTATGGGAGAAAATTGTTGAAGATGACAGGCTTAACAAACTCACAGCAAAGGTGTCAATGGATTATAAATATATAGATTTATTGAGGGCTTTGGGGAATTATTTAATGCAGATAAATTTTCAAATCAAAAAATCTTCCGTGCTTTCCGTTTTAAATAAATATTCACATATCTCTTCTATGCTAATAGAGTTGTTTGAGCATAAGTTTTTGCCCGATAGACATAATGAAGCAAACTATAAAGTGGTGTTAGAAGATGTAAAATCGGCTTTGGAATCAATAAATGACATACACGAATATAGAATAATGAACTCTCTCTTAAATATTGTGGAGAGTATTGTTAGAACGAATTTCTACAAAGAGCGCAAATATCACTATATATCCTTTAAAGTAGATTCTTCAAAGATAATGGTTATGCCTACACCTCGTCCTATGTTTGAGGTGTATGTTCATTCGTCATTTATGGAAGGATGTCATTTAAGGGGCGGAAAGGTTGCAAGAGGCGGCATTAGATGGAGTGACAGGAAAGATGATTTTAGGCTTGAAATATTGGGTCTTATGAAAACTCAAATGGTTAAAAATGCAGTCATTGTGCCGGTAGGTTCAAAGGGTGGATTCATCGTTAAAGTGCCCTCTAAAGATAGAGCGGAAGCTGTTGAAAATGCAAAAAAATCTTACAGAACGCTTATGCGCGGAATACTTGATGTTACGGATAATTTTGATGATAGCAACAATGAAGTCTTCCCTGAGAATGTTGTTCACTATGATGCATTTGATCCCTATCTTGTTGTTGCGGCAGATAAAGGAACTGCCACTTTCTCAGATATTGCCAATGAAATAAGTGAAAAAGAGTATAATTTCTGGTTAAAGGATGCATTTGCTTCAGGTGGCAAACACGGCTATGATCATAAAGTAATAGGTATAACGGCAAGAGGAGCATGGAAATGCGTTGAAAGACATTTTAGGGAGTTAGGCAAAAATATAAATAAGGAAACATTTAGTGTTGTGGGTATAGGAGATATGGGCGGAGATGTTTTTGGAAACGGTATGCTGTATTCTAAAAAAACACTTCTAAAGAGTGCGTTTAACCATATAGAGATTTTTATAGATCCCAATCCCGATCCTGAGGCATCATTTAAAGAAAGAGAAAGGTTATTTAAAAAGGGTTTAAGCTGGAAAAATTACAACAAGAAATTAATTTCAAAAGGCGGATGTATTTGCGATAGAAACTCTAAATCCATTAAATTGACAAAAGAGGTGAAGGAGTTTTTAAAAACAGATATTGACGAAATGTCAGGTGAAGAACTTATTAAGCTTATTTTGAAAGCAGATGTTGATTTACTTTGGAACGGCGGGATAGGGACATATGTAAAATCTACAACGGAAAGTAACGAAGATGTAGGTGATAGGCTTAATGATTCTGTGAGAATTGATGCCAATGAGCTAAGAGCTAAAATAGTAGGTGAAGGTGGTAACTTAGGTTTTACGCAGAAAGCCAGAATAGAGTACGCTATGAATGGAGGAAAAATCAATACGGATGCTCTCGATAATTCAGCCGGCGTTGATATGTCGGATCATGAGGTTAATCTAAAAATTCTTTTAAATTATCTTGTTAAAAAGGGTGTTTTGAAAGACTTGGATGATAGAAACAGTGTTCTGAAATTATTAACGGATGAGGTTACCGATAGAGTCCTAACGCACAATTATATGCAGAGTTTTGCAGTGAGTCTCGACGAATACAGGTCTAAACAGGAAATAGATTTGTTCTTTGAATTAAATGCATTTTTGGCTAATAAAGGCATTTTGCACAAGGAAGACTATCCTTTCCCTAACAGAAAGGAGCTTCTGCTTAGAAAATCCAAAGGTGCAGGATATACAAGACCTGAGCTTTCGGTTATGCTGGCTCTAAATAAAATGTTTATTTATGATGAACTCTTAAAGAGTAATGTATTTAGCGAAGATACTATAGATCAGTATTCAATTATGTATTTTCCGCCTACGGTTAGAAAAAATTACACACAATATATCAAAGAACACAGACTAAGAAACGAAATAGCTTTTACATTTATGATTAATCTTGTTGTTAATAATAACGGTGCTATAAGTCTTTTAAAAATAAATATGCTTACCGGACAAGACTATCCTACCATTATGAAGTCTATGATTTTTGCTTATGATGTTCTTGATGTTTTGGATTTGCGTGAAAGGCTGTTTGAACATGAAGAATCTATTGCCCAGCAGGATATTTATAATATATCTTTGGATATTTTTGATGCCATAAATTCTTTGACTATTAATCAGCTTTATCTTTTTGGTAAATCCGTTTCGTTGGATGCAAAGAAGGAAGACGAGGTAAAAAAATGGCTCGGTGATTATTCGAAATTGTGTATAGAAAACGGTATATTTAAAGATAGATATAATGCTAAAGTCGAAGAGCTTTCTTTAAAAATTGATAACAAACTTGCAAAAGATATTGCAAAAGTTTATTTCTTAGATGATTTTATACCGGCATTTAATATTGCAAAATTATTAAACAAAGACCTGAAAGGTGTTGTTGAATCTATAGAAAATGTGCATAAATACTTTGGTATAAGTAAAATCTTAGAGTATGTTAAATCCGTTCCCATATCGAACGAATGGGATAGGCTTGCCCAGTTTTCCATGATTAAAAATTACACTCTATCATCCGTGATAGTTTCTACAAGACTTATTAAGGAATTTAACGGAGATATGGACCTGTTTATAGGAAGCAAGAAAGACGAGTATGATGAATACATAAAGGACCTTAACACTATTACGGGAATTAAAACTATAAATCTTCATCCTACGATGCTTCTTTACGATAAACTTCAAAATATTTTAAGATAACAAAAAAGCCCTTATGACTTTTTAGGTCATAAGGGCTTAATGATAGACGGAGTAAAAAATACTGTTAGCTTATACCCGTTGTTTTAATTATCAAATTTTATTTCCTGGAAGCTTTTCCCCGGAAAATCTTTGGCAAGTTTCATTTTTCCGCCGCCTATTAATGTTTTTCTCTCTCTTTCGGTTAAGCTATATGTTAGAGGTATTGATAGATTTTTTGTTTCATCTACAAGCATTACCTCTTTAGAATCTTCAAGAAGAGCCTTTCTTATGTTAGGTATTTTAATTTTGTCATTCTGATCTATCTTGTCATAGTCATCCGGATTTTTGAATGTTAGAGGAACTATGCCGAAGTTAATCAAGTTGGCTCTGTGGATTCTTTCTATAGCCTTTGCTACAACAACCTTTACTCCAAGATACATAGGACAAAGTGCCGCATGCTCTCTTGATGAGCCTTGACCGTAGTTGTCGCCACCCACTATAACATTGTGGACACCCATTTTTTTATTTTCTAAGCACCTTGTTGCAAATGTAGGATCCCTCTTTATAAAGACATACTCTGAATATTTAGGAACATTGGATCTGTATTTTAGCAAATCTCCTGCAGGCATAATATCATCTGTTGTGATTTTATCTCCAAATTTGCCGGTTACTTCACCTACAATATCCTGAGCAAGAGATTCTCCTCCCGGAGGGTCAACAATATTTGGTCCTTTGTAAAGTTCTATGCTTGCTGCTTCTGATTCCGGTGCAGGTTGTAACAACATACTGTCATCCACCGTGAACTGTTCAGGTATATCTACCTTAGGATACTGAATTCCAAATTTTGTTTCCAAATCTCTCGGATCCGTAATTACTCCGGTTAATGCACAAGCTGCTGCCGTTTCAGGACTTACAAGGTAAATTTTAGCTGTAACGGTTCCACTTCTTCCGTAGAAGTTTCTGTTATTTGTTCTGATTGAAATAGCGTTGTTTCTTGGAGATTGTCCGGCTCCAATACAGAATCCGCAAGCTGATTCAAGAACCCTTGCACCTGAAGCAACTATATTTGATAGTTCTCCTTCATCTGCGAGCATTCTTAAAACCTGTTTTGAGCCCGGAGCATATCCAAAGCTTAAGTTCGGATTGGCTGTTTTTCCTTTCATTATTTCTGCAACTGTTTTTCCGTCTTTGTATGATGAGTTTGTGCAGCTTCCAACCATAACCTGGTCAACAGGTGTGCCTTCGACATCCCTTACCCTTACTACATTATCAGGGTTGTGAGGTTTAGCTATCATAGGCTCAAGTTCGCTTAGATTAATCTCAATAATCTCACTATACTCAGCATCAGGGTCAGCTTCCAAAGAAACCCAATCAGCTTCTCTTTTCTGAGCTTTTAGGAATGCCAAAGTTGTTTCATCTGATGGGAATAAACTTGTTGTAGCGCCAAGCTCGGCACCCATATTTGTAATAGTTCCGCGTTCCGGAACGGAAAGTGTTTTGACGCCGTCTCCAAAATATTCAACAATTTTGCCGACATTTCCTTTGGTTGTCATAATCTGTAGAACTTTGAGTATTATGTCTTTTGCAGTTACCCACGGATTAAGTTTACCGGTCAGTTTAATTCCTACAATTTTTGGTGCGGGCAGATAAAAGGGTAATCCTGCCATAGCTGATGCTATATCAAGTCCGCCGGCTCCAATAGCTATCATTCCTATACCGCCACCTGTAGGTGTGTGTGAATCCGAGCCAAGAAGTGTTTTTCCCGGCTTTCCTACCCTTTCAATGTGAACCTGATGGCATATACCGTTGCCGGGTTTTGATAAAAGCAGTCCGTATTTTTTTGCAAATGTCTGTAGATATGTATGATCGTCTGCATCCTCAAAACCCATCTGAACGGTCTTGTGATCAATGTAACTCACAGAGACCTCTGTTTTTACTCTTGGAACACCCATCTGCTCAAACTGCAAATCAGCCATTGTTCCTGTCGCATCTTGAGTAAGAGTTTGGTCTATTCTAATACCTATCTCTTCTCCTGAAAATAAGTCGCCGTCAACGATGTGGTCTTTGAGAATCTTTTGTGCTACTGTTAAACCCATCTAAAAACCTCCTTAAAATATTTTATTTGCTTTTTTTCAGCAAACTTTATATCATTTTGATTAGAAAAAAGCAAAATATTTTTTTGGAGAATGTTATGTCTGACAAAGTAAAAGTTTTGGTTGTTGATGATTCTTTAATGGCAAGGAAGTATTTGTCAAAGATACTTGAAGGATCCGGAAAAGTAGAAGTCATAGGTACGGCTGTCAATGGTCTTGAAGCGCTGGAGAAAGTTAAATTATTAAAGCCTGATGTTGTCACTCTTGATATAGAAATGCCAAAAATGAATGGTCTTGAAGCGCTGGAAAAGATTATGAAAGAGTGTCCTGTTCCCGTTATAATGATAAGTACTCTGACGCGAGATGGCGCTCATGAGACATTGAAGGCACTTCATCTTGGTGCTGTTGATTACATATCCAAGAATGATGTTTTGTCCTTAAAGTCGGCTCAATCCGGTGCAAGGGATATATTTGTAGAAAAGGTTGTATCTGCTAAACATTCATCTTTTTCCGGAAAAAGAACATCCGATCAAAAGGTTGTATCAGAAAAAGAAAAATTTAAAATGAGAGAAGCGCATCCTGTAAAAAGACGGGAAAGAAAGCTTCAGAAAGAAAACATAAAGCTTCTTGCTATAGCGTCATCTACAGGAGGACCTATAGCATTGGAAAAGCTATTTTCAAAACTTCCGAAGCTAAATATACCTGTTTTAATTGTTCAACATATGCCAAAAGCATTCACAGGTGTATTTGCGAATTCTTTAGATAAAATATCTTCTATGCATGTTAAGGAAGCTGAAGACGGGGAAGAATTAAAGGCAAATGTATGTTATCTTGCTCCAGGCGGATTGCAGATGACTATTTCTAAGGTAGCTGTCGGAAAATATAGAATTAAGATAAGTGACAAGCCTAAAACCATCTATACGCCAAATGCCAATATTACATTTGAATCTGCGGCAAACGAAATAAAGAACAATCTATTATCCGTTATAATGACGGGAATGGGGGATGACGGGTATAAAGGATTGCAAGTCGTTAATAAAAACGGAGGAATAATTATTGCCCAAAGTAAAGGGTCTTGCGTTGTTTGGGGAATGCCCAAGAAACCTACAGAGAGCGGTATAGCTGATTTTGTAGTTGATTTGAATGAAATTCATTCATACATATCTAAAATCGTACTTGGCAGGTAAGAATGCCTGATATTTTATCGCAGGATGAAATTGATGCTTTATTAACCAATATAAAGCAGGAAGATGTCTCTGACCAAGATGCAGAACCTGAAAAACCGGAAGTAGAGACAAAGAAGGTTTCCCTATATGACTTTAAAAGACCGGACAAGGTTTCAAAAGAGCAGATTAGGGCTATTAAGAACCTTCATGATAAGTTTGCGAGGAATTTTTCATCAAAACTATCCGCTTTTTTAAGGTCTATTGTTGAAGTCGAGGTTGTGAGCGTTGACCAGATGACATATGCTGAATTTGTTTTATCTTTATCGAGTGCCGTAAGTTTCAATGTTGTAAGTCTTGCCCCGCTTGATGGGAGTGCGGTTTTTTCCATAGAACCCGATATAGGATTTTCACTTATCGACAGACTTCTCGGAGGAGTTGGAGAAGCTGTATCAATAGATAGAACCTTTAGTGATATAGAGCAGAGTATTTTAATGGATGTTGTAGTTCAAGCTATGGAGGAGATGAAGGAGTCTTGGGAGCCTATAATGAACATAAGTTTTGAACTTACAGCTCAAGAATCCAGCCCTAATGTGCTGCAGATTATTGCTCCTTCCGAAATAGTCGTGCTTGTTGTTTTCGAGATTAAAATGGGCGAGACAAGGGGTATAATAAATTGGTGTCTGCCCGTGATTGTTCTTGAGCCGGTTTTAAATAAAATAGGTACTCATGATATACTCTCAAGGTCTAAAAAGACACTGCGGGACAGAAGCGATGATATTATAATGATTTTGGAAAGCGTGTTGGTCAATATGGAATTTAAGCTTGGTGACGCTACGGTAAAAATGAGGAATTTTTTAGATTTTAAAATAGGTGATACGATAATCTTAGGCACAAAGGTGGATGATGAACTTCCTTGCTATATAAACGGTGTCAATAAATGTTTTTCCAAGATGGGCAAAAAAGACTCACACAAGGCTTTTAAGGTTACCAAAATAGTAAGTTAGAGGTGGTATAAATTATGGGTGGTGAACTTTCACAGGAAGAGATAGATAAGATGCTTAACGGCGGTGGTGAAGAGGATAGCGATTCGGGTGATGCCGACACAGCGGAAGATGCAATAAACGGTAGTGTCAAATCATTCTCTAATCTCATAAAAGCCTCTCTTGAAGAAGTTTTAAAAACAGCTTTTTCTTTGGAGGTGGTATCTAAATTTATAGATATCGGTTTAAAATCCAAGGATGAGCTTGATATTAACGAAGATGGTGTTTATGCCAATGTTCTAATAACGGTAAATGAGAATTCTTTTTCTCTATATATTTACATAAAAAAAGAGTTTGCCTCCATACTTTCGGATTTAATGATGATGGGGCCAGGCGAAGCAAAGGATACTCTTACGGATGATGATTTGGATGCCGTAAGAGAACTTTTATCTCAAGTTTTTGGTAACTTAAGCAGTGCATTTAAGGCGGAAGAGGGTGAGCCTTTATCCTTTGAAGTTAAGGATGTTAAGCAAGAGATTTTGGATATGCCGGATGAAAAGTTTTATAAAATGAATTTTGATGTGGCTATTCCGAATGTAAAAAGTGACATTATAAGTGTTATAGGCGAGCGGAAATCTCTTGAAACTGCTTTAGATTTGAAACAGCACGAGGCGGAGTCTGAGAATAAGGATGAAGAGGAAGAAATTGTTGTAGATACACCTTTTAAGGATGTGGAAGATATAGAGATAGATAATAAAAAACCACAGCCTACATCAAACGAGAGTATAAATAATGCCAACCTTGATTTGATTATGGATGTTGATCTCGATGTAAAAATCAGGATAGGAGAAAAGAGTATACTTATTAAAGACCTTCTTCAAATAAAAGACGGTTCCATAATTGAACTTGAAAAAAATATAGAGGATCCTATGGAAATACTTGTAAATAATAAAATTGTGGCTCGAGGGGTTGTGGTTGTTGTGGACGGTCATTTTGGCGTAAAAATTACAAGTATAGAAACAAAAGAAGAAAGGGTTAAATTGTTAGGTGAATAAGAATGAATAACAGTTGCAGAATAGATTTACACGAGGTTGGTGAAGAAGAAAAAAACAATATGATTAAAGTTTTAAATATGCACACTATAGCGGTTGTGGGCATATCTAAAAAAAGTGACAGGGCGAGCAATTATGTTGCCAGATATCTCCAAGAGAAGGGGTATAATATTATTCCCGTAAGACCCGGAGTTAAAGAGATAATGGGGAAAAGATGTTATAGAGATTTGGAAGATATTGAGGAAAAAGTTGAAGTTGTTAATGTGTTTAGAAGGAGCGAGTTTTGTGCTAAAATTGCCGAAAAAGCAGTGAAAATAGGTGCAAAGGCTTTATGGATGCAGGAGGGTATTGTTTCCAAAGAGGCGCAAGCAATTGCTCAAAATGCAGGTTTAATTGTTATAATGGATTACTGCTTAGAAAAAGCCTATGCAAAGTATATAGAAAATAATCAGCATATATAGATATATTTTATGGATGTGGTATGGATAAATTTGTAATAAGAGGTTTAAATAAACTCTCCGGAAGAATTTCCGTAAGTGGTTCAAAGAATGCAGCGCTTCCGATAATTTCGGCGGCTTTACTAACGGAAGATGATGTGATATTAAGCAATATTCCTCATCTAAAAGATATAAATACAATGATAAAACTACTTGAAGATTTGGGATGTTCTTGTATCGAGAAAAACAACAATCTGCATATAAACTGCAAGGATGTCAAATCCACCGTAGCTAAATATGAGCTTGTAAAAACGATGAGGGCTTCCGTTTTGGTTTTAGGTCCCCTATCCTCACGCTTTGGGAAAGCAACGGTTTCTATGCCCGGAGGATGTGCAATAGGCGTCAGACCTGTTAATTTGCATATTAACGCCTTAAAATCTATGGGTGCTGATGTAGCAATAAAAAAAGGTTATGTAGTTGTAAAATCAGAAAGATTGAAAGCGTCAGAAATATATTTTGATATTCCCACCGTTACAGGAACAGAAAATGTTATTATGATGGCTGTTTTGGCAGACGGTGAGACGGTTATAAATAATGCCGCAAAAGAACCTGAAATTGTAGATTTGGTAAATATGCTCCTTAAGATGGGTGCAGACATTGAAGGGGCAGGTGGGTCTGTTATTAAAGTAAGAGGTGTTGAAAAGTTGCATGGGTGTGAATATAGGGTTATGAACGATAGGATTGAAGCCGGAACATTTATGTGTGTGGCATTATCGACTAAGTCGTCTTTTGAAATTGATAATGTTCCGATAAATGCGATGGATGCTATCTTTGAGAAGTTTAAAGAATCCGGCGGTACAATCCAAATTTTAAGCGATAAATTAATAAGTGTCAGTGCCGACACCGTTAAACCTGTAAATATTACTACATCCGTTTATCCCGGTTTTCCTACCGATATGCAGGCTCAATTTATGGCTGCCCTGTCGTTATCTAACGGAACAAGTGTTATTAATGAGACGATATTTGAAAATCGTTTTCAACATGTTGCAGAACTAAATAGAATGAATGCCGATATAATTGTTTCGGGTAATGAGGCTGTTGTAAAAGGTGTTAAAAATCTCTACGGAGCAAAGGTTATGGCTACCGACCTAAGGGCAAGTGCAAGTTTGGTAGTTGCGGCTCTTGCAGCCTGCGGAACAAGTGAAATCAGAAGGATATATCATCTTGATAGGGGATATGAAAGACTTGAATATAAATTGTCAAAAATTGGTGCTGATATAAGGAGAGTAAAACAATGATAACAATAGCCCTGCCAAAAGGTAGACTTATGGAGGAATCCATAGATATTCTAAACAAAAAAGGTCTCAATGTAGATATAGTAAAAAATTCAAGAAAGCTCTTTTTCTATGATAAAAATGAAGATTATAAATTTCTCATTGTAAGAGCTCAGGATGTTGCAACCTATGTTGAATATCAGGCTGCTGACTTGGGTATAGTAGGTTTTGATGTTTTGACGGAATCGAGTAAAGATGTGTTTGAGCTTACCGATTTGGGTATAGGTTACTGCAAAATGGTTGTTGCAGGCAAAAGCAAAGAGTGCTTTGAACAAAAAACAAACAATATTAGGGTTGCAACGAAATTTGTTAATGTAGCAAAAAAATACTTTGAACAGAAAGGAATTAATGCTGAAATTATAAAACTTTACGGCTCGATAGAACTTGCTCCTCTTCTTGGTATTGCCGATTGTATAGTTGACATAGTATCTACAGGTAGAACCTTGAGAGAAAACGGTTTGGAGGTTTTGGACGAAATATTTGAATCAACTGCCATGCTTATAGCAAATAGGGTAACATTTTACACAAAAAACAGTAAAATTAAAAAATTTATTGACATTATAGATGAAAAAAATAATTGATATATTAAAATTTTATCAGGATATAGGTGTAGAGTACACTAAGAAAATCAACCTTCAAGATAAGGAAGATATTTGGAAAAACCTTGAGAATGAGGTTGTAAACTGCAAAAAATGTTCTCTTTTTAAGGAAAGGACAAATCCCGTGTTTGGAGCGGGTAATAAAGATGCAAGGTTGATGTTTGTCGGTGAGGCACCCGGAAGGGATGAGGATAAACAGGGTGTTCCGTTTGTGGGCCGTGCCGGAAGGCTTCTTAATGAGCTTTTGAAAGATGTTGGTATAGATAGAAAAGAAATATATATAGCAAATTGTTTAAAATGCAGACCTCCGAACAATAGAGATCCCCTATCTTCCGAGCTTAAAATGTGCTTTGGGTATTTGAAACGGCAGATTGCTTTAATAAAACCTAAGGTTATAGTAACGCTTGGCAGGTATTCAACCTATGAATTAACAGATGAAAAGGCGGCGATGGGGCAGCTTATAGGAAGGGTATTTGAGTTTGGCAATATAAAGGTTGTGCCTATTTATCATCCGGCTTATCTTCTAAGAAACCCTAAGGCTATAGACATTTTTACACGACATTTAAAAAAAGTTAAAAGATTGGTTGAAGAATGAAAAAAACCTGTTTTTTAATTTTCATATTTTTGAGTTTTGCACTATTTTCCAAGGCTGATGTTAATATAGGTTATCTTGCGCCTATAAACTCGAATTTTTCATATTTTTCCGAATCGTTTCTACGGGGAATGATTACGGCTATGGGTAAGAATGATAATATTATAATAAAAGATTCAAATAAGCAGGCCAATAAAAAACTTGAAGAGCTGTATTTATCAGGTGTCGATGTAGTTGTGGGACCTTTTAAGAAAAAGACTATCGCTGACATAAAGGATAAAATATGCAACAGTTCCATAGTGGAAATCTTCCCTTTTTCTCAACCTGATTATTTATGTGACAATACATTTAGCTACAACTACAGCCCTCTGAAGGCTGCGTATCAGGTTGCAAAAAACATATGCGATATGAGTTCAGGAAGAACCCTTGTTTTATATTCGGATAACGACATAAATCGCAAGCAGAAAGATATTTTCTTAAAGGGCTTGTCGCCCTGCTTGGTTAATTTAGTTGATATAAAGAGTTTTCAGTCCAATGCAGGAAGCTACAATAAATACTTTAGGCAAATATTCGGTATTAGAAAGCTTATTAAACGAAAAAGTTTAACCTCTGAAAAGGTATTTGATTATTCTCTAAAAGTTGATACGGCTGTTATCTTTTCTTCACAAAAGGATTTTATAAAGATTGCCAATCTATTCAATTATTACGGTATTAAGGTAAAAAACATTGTAGGAAGTGATATAGTTATAAACAAAAACCTGTTTTCGTTGGATAGGGGTATTTTGAAAAAGATGAAATTTATAACACCATACTATTTATGCTCGGATAAGCTTGAGAATAAACTGTTTGTTGAAAAATACAAAAACAGATACGGCAGTTATCCAAATATGATGTCTGCGCTGGGTTACGATATAGGTGTTCTTTTAAGGGATGGGGATAGGGTATCACTTGAAAATAAAATTAAATCTACATATGATTTTAACGGAGTTGTAGGAAGGCTTCTCTTCTTTGACGATACGGGAAACGGGGTTTTTAATTATCGATTTTTAAATTATGAGGATATTGAAAAATGCAGGAAAATTATTTTAAGCAGATAAATGTTAAAACCAAAAAACCTTACGATGTAATACTTGGTAATAACTTAGAAAGCTATCTTGCCGATTTTTTAAAAAATAAGAGAAGTCTCGTTGTAACAGATAGCAATGTCTACAAACTATACAAGGATAAGATGTCAGATTTTTTTAAAGGTAGTGCTATTTTCTATTTTAGAGCCGGAGAAAAGAGCAAAAATTACCGAACACTGCACAAGATTTACGATTTTTTGATAGATAATTCTGCAGACAGATATACGCATTTAATTGCACTTGGAGGCGGTGTAGTAGGGGATGTGACTGCTTTTGCAGCGAGTAGTTATATGAGGGGTATTCCCCTTATTCATATGCCTACGACGCTTTTGGCTGATTGTGATAGCTCTATCGGAGGGAAGACGGCAATAAACTATGGACACTTTAAAAATATAATAGGCAGTTTTTACCAGCCCAAACTTGTTGTTACGGATATAAATTTTCTGCACACCCTAAAAAAGAGAGAGTTTTTATCAGCCATTGCCGAGATTGTAAAATACGGCATAATAATGGACGAAGAACTCTTTGACTATATGGAAAAAAATGTTGAACAAATCAAAAATAGAGACAAAAAATGTATCTATCACATTATAGAAAAGAGTATAGAAAATAAGGTAAAAGTGGTAGAAGAAGATGAATTTGAATCATCAGGGCAAAGAGCTATGCTTAACTTTGGTCACACTTTAGCACATGCCATTGAGAGCATTACGGATTATAAAAAATACTTACACGGCGAGGCTGTTGCTATAGGTTCTGTTTTTTCAGCAAAACTTTCATACAATTTAGGGCTATGCAGTAAATCAACATACGATAGAATAGAGGGTATATTTAGCAGGTTCTCTCTTCCGACTAATATAGAAGATGATTTTGATTCAAACGATATATATGCAATTATGCATAAAGATAAAAAGAATAAGGATGGTATTTTGCGTTTTGTCTTGACAAAAAAAATCGGTAGCTCTATAATTTTGGGAGATTTGGATAATAAAGAGGTAATTAAAACCATAAATGAGTTCAAAAGATAGAAGCGGTTTGATTAAAAAGATTGAGAAGTATTACGAAGAAAATAGGGAAAAAAGCTTATATTTTTACCCCCTTGCTGTTTTGTATTGTGAAGAAGGTGAGGATGAAAAGGCTTATCAGATACTACTTGAAGGCTTGAAGCATTATCCGAGATATATACTTGCTCTTTTAAAAATTGCCGATATTTTAATAAAAGAGAAGAGGTATGAGTCTGCATCTGCATATCTTGAAACCGTTTTGAATATACAAAAAAACAACACAAAAGCTATGAATAATTTAGCCCTTGTATATGAAAATTTGGGAAAATATAAGGAATCATTAAAAATATATGAGACTTTGTCCGAGATGGAGCCCGACAATGAGCAGCTAAAGTCAAAAATATTGGAACTTGCACCCCTTGTAAAGCCTGCGGATAATGATATAGATAATCTTTTAGAAGAAATCAATTCTTCGGAAGGAGAAAAGAAGGAAGATGTAGCAGAGAGTAAAAGCGAAGATATAAATAATAATAATAACCGAGGTGATGCATTATCGCAGGAAGAAATTGTGTTGGAGGATATGCCTGAGGTTAATTTGGAAGACGATGGTGACGAAGATGACGAGGAAGAGGAGGTGGTTAGTGTTACTCTGGCTAAACTCTATGAAAAACAGGGGCACATTGAAGAGGCTTTAAAAATTTATGAAAAAATAGTTGAAAAAGAGCCTGATAATGTCGAAGCAAAGGAATCTTTGGAAAGAATAAAAAACGAAATGGAGAAAAAAGATGAAAAAAACGATTAGTTTGGTTGCTATTTTGGTTGCTGTTCTGCTTTTTAGCGGCTGTTCAGCATTAACGAATCTTGGTTTTAGAAGTTACGATGACAATTTTATGGAGTCTTTAAAAGGGCACACAAAAAGTGCAACGCTTTATCGTGATTTTACAACTGTTGCAGAGGCTAAAGCTACGCATTTTAGCGGTTCTTTGATGAAACAGTATGTCGAGTACACACAAGGGGTTAAATTTGATAAAATTAAAGAAAAAAAATACATATCGGCTGTATCAGAGAGCAAGAATTACGACATATACTATATCTCTTTTTATACTCCTGATGATGATATAAATAATCTTGAAAGTCCTAACTCCTTTTGGAATGTCTATGTCAGTAAAAATGGAGAAATATTAAAGCCTGTGAGCATAAAAGGAGTCAACGATGACAGTATTAGTAGTCAGTGGCGATATCTTGTTAAGAAAAATAGATGGGCAAGAGAGTATGTAATAAAATTTAAAAAAACAGATGGCAATAAGGAGTATTTAATAATATCCTCCTTTTTGGGTTCATTGACTCTCAAATTTGATAAATAGTATTGTGAGTATGCAAGAAAACAGATTGGGTTTTGATAGCGATGATACGCCGCAGTTACTTTCTCTTAGGCCTAAATCCTTAAGCGAATACATAGGTCAAAAAAATATTATACAGAACCTGTCTCTTGCGATAGAGGCTGCAAAAAAACGAAAAGAGGCGATAGAACATTGTATTTTATATGGTCCTCCGGGGCTTGGGAAGACTACTCTTGCAAATATTATAGCAAAAGAGATGGGCGCAAATATTACCCTAACAAGTGGGCCTGCAATTGAAAAAGTTGGCGATATAGCGGCTATTTTGACAAACTTGGGCGATAAGGATGTTCTTTTTATTGATGAAATACATAGACTTAACCGCTCTGTAGAAGAAACTCTCTATTCTGCTTTGGAGGATTTTAAGCTTGATGTTATTGTAGGTCAGGGACCTGGGGCAAGAACAATAAGACTTGATTTGCCTCAATTTACTCTTGTCGGCGCAACAACAAGAATGGGGCTTTTG
>JAMOPP010000192.1 GCA_027064405.1 Desulfurellales bacterium | reverse complement strand
AACAGCAGCACTCAGTTAAAAGAGAAAGATGGAAGATTCAATTACGGAAAGATTCTTTTTCTTGGTTTTGTAACCGGTTTTGCAAGCGGTTTTTTTGGTGTTGGAGGTGGCTTTCTCCTCGTTCCGGCTTTGTATATCGGTGCTAATTTAAAAATGAAAGAGGCAATTGCAACATCTCTTTTCATCATATCTTTATTCGGCTTATTTGGACTTATAAGCTACGAAATACAGCAAAGAGAAATAGACTATCTCATTAGTGCAATATTTGCCTGCGGTGGTGCTGTAGGCGGCATAATAGGTTCAATATATGCAAAAAAACTTAAACAAGATAAGCTAAGATACATCTTTGCTCTATTTACAATAATTATGGGAATAGGAATCCTTGCAGAAAATATAATTAAAATACTTTAAAAATATTTCTATTTTGCAAATCTTAAAAATAACTTGGCAATTGGCCTTTTCACAATCTTGCCACTTTAAAAGATACCTAAATATAGAACACAAAAAATCAATTTCATATACATAGGTTAATTTTTATAAACGCAAAAAAAAGTTGTAAAACGGAAAGGGTTCGTATATAAAAATAACGCAATTATTAGCGAAAAAGGGGTGGAAAATGAAAATTTTAGTAATAGGCTCGGGCTCGGTAGGTTTAGGGTTGTCGGCATTTCTTATAAAAAGCTCAAACAGCGTCACTCTCTTTGCACAAACTCAAACAAAAACCTCATTAATCAAAAACGGATTTAATGTAAGCGGAATATTTGGAGATTTTAAATATCTACCAAACGACTTTAATGTTATTGACAACTACAACGACATAGACGGTGATTTTGATTATATTCTTATAACCGCAAAAACCTTAGCAAATAGAGAAATAGCGAATAATTTAAACAAGATAAAAAATAAAATTGGCAATGCTAAAATTGTTGTAATACAAAACGGCTGGGGCAACTCAGAAATATATACGGAACATTTTGCAGAAGAATCTGTTTTTACAGCAAGAATTATAACAGGATTTTTTAGAGAATCACCCTCTACGATAAACATAACCGTTCACGCAGACACGATGTTTTTAGGAAATATATTTAAGAAAGAGCTCTCTCATAAAGTAAAAGATTTGGCGGAAACCTTTAAAAAAGGGGGATTTGATGCTGAGATATCCCAAGATGTTAGTAAGCATTTGTGGGCTAAAATGCTATACAACTGCGCATTAAACCCTCTTGGCGCAATACTAAATGTAGAATACGGAAAACTTGCCGAGATGGAACATTCTAAAAATCTAATGAACGGCATAATAGACGAAACATACAAGGCTATGTCTTTGGAAAATCATTCTACATTCTGGAAAAATGATGAGTATAAAGAGCTTTTTTACGAGAAGCTTATACCGTCAACCTATTCCCATAAATCATCTATGCTGCAGGATTTAAACAACAAGAGAAAAACAGAAATTGACTCACTAAATGGAATTGTTGTAGAAATAGGCAAAAAACACAATATCAACCTGCCAAACAACAATTTTATTGTTAATATAATAAAATCAAAAGAACAATTGGCTATTATTTGAAAAGTTTATCGTAATTTATATTCAAAGAACCGTATAGCAACCTATCAACATTTTGTGCAACATCCACACTCCTTTTTGATAGATCTATATAAGCTCCGTAATTAGATATTTCTCCTATAAGTATAAAACCCTTCAATACGCCGTTTTTTAATACAATCTTCCTATATTCCAAGCTGTTTTTTATCTTAAAAATATCATTTTCATCCTTATTTGCCGCACCTCCTGAAAATATATTCAAGTCAAACACAGGTAAAATATTTCTTGAAAATTCAGGCATATAGTAGCTTTTAATACCCAACATATTTTTAGCTGCCGCTTTAGCCTGAGCAACAGCCACAGGCCATATTGCATGTATTTTCTTTTTATTATCAACAACATCATTAAAAGCTGCAACATCCCCAACGGCATAGATATCTTTATTGTTTGTCCTTAAATATTCATCCACACCAATTCCGTTTTCCGCTTCTATATCCGTGTTGCTCAAAAAATCGACATTTGGCCTTACGCCCTTTCCAACAACGACCATACATCCCTCAATGCTGTCTCCCGATGTCAATTTTACATAAACACCGTTATTTTTCTCATCAATAAACTCAACATCGTTTTCTTTAATAAATTTAACAGGATAGTTCTTTTCTATATATCCTTCTACCATATCTGCAGAATCTTTATCGAGAATTTGGGATAAAATTCTATTGGAACGCACAATATAGCTTACGGAAAATCCCTTTTTTACCAGTGCCCAACCGGTTTCAAGTGTTACAAGACCAGCACCAAGCAGTATAATATGTCCGCTTTTACAGGATGCCGTTATGTTTTCTATATTCTCCATATCATTTAAGTATCGCACGCCGACAATACTATTTTTTTTATAGCTACCTTCATATTTTGGTATATATGCGTCAGCACCCGTTGCAATCATCAGTTTATCATACTGAAATTCTCTATTATGCTCTGTTTTTACTATCTTACCGTCCGTATCAACAGATACAACCGCATCATCCAAAATAATATCATCGCTACCTATTTCAAAAAACATATTGTTTTTTACATCTCTATGCGAAATAAGATAGGGAAGCAACATTTTACTATAGGGCTGAACACTCTCCTTCGAGACAACCTTCACATCGGCACTATTGTCAATTTTTTTGATTTCTTTATATGCAGTATAGGCGGCTATACTGCCGCCCACTATTAAATATTTCATACCAAATCATCTATCCCAAGTTCTTTTAATTTGTCAATTTTCGGAATACCATTTTCATCCCAGCCCCTCAACTGATAATATTCAGGAAGCATCCTGTTCAAGTCTGTAACCTCTCCTTTCGATGGTCCCGTTTTGATGGGTTCTTTCGCAAGTCTTTCAGGAAGCGCATCGTCATCCTTTGTAAAACCCGCTTTTATGTCGAACATTCTTTCCATATTCCAAATCCTTTCGCCTGTCTTCATAAAATCGTCCACACTGCATTTAATGCCTGTTGCAGCTTCAAACATTTCGGCTATCTCTTTTCCCTGCAGGCCAAATGTTGTAAAAAGACATATTCCTGTAGAATCCAAAGCTGATGTTAAATCTTGGAATATCTTTGTCAATTCGGCTTTGCCCTCATAAGTCAATCTATCAGTATTACCCAACACTTCGGCAGCTATTGTGTATCCCCTGACATGACACGCTCCCCTATTACTTGTTGCATATTCAAGGCCTATACCTTTGATAGCCCTTGGGTCATAAGCCGGGAATTCCTGTTTTTTAACACTCATTGAGAATTCAGGATGACCGTAGTGTTCAGCTAATCTATAAGAACCCTGTGCAAGCAGTTTCCCAAATTCACTATCCTGTTCGCACATAGCTTTAACAGTATTAACTAAGGAATCAGGAGAACCGAACTTTAGCTCAAACGGCACATCCTCTTTAGGAATATAGCCCGATTCATATAAATCCATAGCACAAGCAACAGTTGAACCTGCCGATATGCTATCAATTCCGTAATCGTCGCACAGATAACTTGCCATAACAACAGCGTTCAAATCATCGACGCCACACATAGAACCCAATGCCCATATAGGCTCATATTCAGGACCTACGCCGTGATTTCCTTTATATTTACCACTTCTTATCTCCGTTACCCTCCCACAAGCTATGGGACAACTGTCACACCCTTCATTACGCACAAGATTATCCTTAGCTAACTTTTCACCACTTATATTGTTTGCATTTTCAAAATAAGCATCTTGGGCATTATTGGTAGGTAGTCCGCCTACGCCATTTATTACATTAACAAGCAAAGCTGTTCCAAGCGCCGCTCCACCCCCACCGGAGAAGGCATCCTTACTCAAAATTCCCCTTGCATTATAAACCGCTTTTGCAAATGCTTCATTATCAGCTACACCTACACATAGATTGCCCCTTGCAGCTATACCTTTTAAGTTTTTACTTGCCAATACAGCACCAACCCCGGTTCTGCCGGCTGCCCTATGACCGTCAAATGTAACATTTGAGATTAGAGATAACTTTTCAGCCGCCAACCCTATTTCAAGCGTTCCGGCTTCAGGATGGGTAGCTTTTTTCATAATAGAATCGGCATCACTGACATTTTTACCCCAAATGTCAGATGCATCTCTTATTTCAACATTGCCTTTATTTATCCACAAATATACCGGTTTTTCAGCTTTACCCTCTATAATTATCATATCAAAACCGGCTCTTTTGAGCTCAGGTGCGAAATGTCCTCCTGAATTTGAACAAGCAATTGCACCGTTCAATGCACCCTTTGTTATAACCATAACCCTGCCTGATGACGGTGCATAAGTAGAGCCAAGGGGTCCTGTTGCTATTATAACCTTATTTTCTTTAGAAAGCGGATCAACCTTCGGGTCAACCTCATCCATCATAATTCTTGTTCCATATCCTCTTCCGCCAATAAACTTTCGAGCCCAATCTTCTCTTATATCTTCTACACCTGTTTTATTATTGCTTAAATCTACTCTTAATATTTTTCCTATATATCCACCCTTAATCATCTTGTCACCCCCTGCTGTTCCGTTACAAGCTCTTTAATTTTAACTGCATTCCTGTGTTTTTTATCCATAACCATATCCTCTACCTCTGTAAACTCAAGAGCCTTCGCTTGACATACTTTAACGCATTCCGGATCTCCGCCACACATATCACATTTTATAATTTCTCTTCCTTCATGGTTAAGTTTTATAGCGCCCCAAGGACAAGCCATAACACACTGCTTGCATCCAATACATTTATCGGAATCAAAATCAACAACACCTGTTTGTTTATTTTTACTCAAAGCATGTGTCGGACAAACGCTAACACAATAGGCATCCTCACACTGCGTGCATACAGAAGGAATAAAAACAAAATCGTCCAAAAACTCACTAATATGTATCCTTGAATCAAGTGGATTAAATTTCCCCGTATGTACAAAAGAGCAGGCATATTCGCAAGCTCTACATCCCGTGCATTTGTCAACATTGATAGTTAAAAGCTTCATACTACATCCTCACTTAACTTAGTTTAAAAATAGCCACTTTACATAAGTTACCCTAAATAGCATCCGCAATGCAAATTAACCTCTATCTAACAATTAATTCTAAATACTTATACCCTAATGTCAAGCAAAAGATAGTAAAAAGTTATTAAAGAAATGCCAATTTTTAATCTTATTTTTTCATAAACAATTTTACTTGAAATATAGTATTAAATTTGTTAATCTGTTCTTCGTAAATTTTGGAGGAGTGGCCGAGTGGCTGAAGGCGGCGGTCTTGAAAACCGTTGAGCTCGTGAGGGTTCCGTGGGTTCGAATCCTACCTCCTCCGCCATTTTTATTTCTTTCGGAGAGGTGGCCGAGTGGCTGAAGGCGCTCGCCTGCTAAGCGAGTGTGTGGTTAAAATCTGCACCGAGGGTTCAAATCCCTCCCTCTCCGCCATTTTTATTTACTT
>JAMOPP010000191.1 GCA_027064405.1 Desulfurellales bacterium | reverse complement strand
AATAGCTAAGTATCTTGCAAATTGGAATATGGATGTTATTGACTGCGGACCTGCTTTGCTTTCTATGCACTCTCCGTATGAAATATCCTCAAAAACAGATTTGTTGGAAACATATAAGGCATACAAGGCGTTTTTTGAGGACTAAGGATTGTTTAAAATTTGAGTTTTAATAAAATGCCGTGTGCTGCACGGTATTTTTCTACAAATCTATTATAGCCGTAATGATAACTATTCGGTTATAATAGATTGGTTCTATCTTTGTGAAATTTTTGATGACATATATTTGTATAAAATGTATGTTATGAGGGTAGCTATTATTATCCTTGTTATAAGCATATATGCTCCATTTCCGCCTATTGCAACGAAGATGAGTGTGTCTTCTATGACAGCATGGCACATAGATAAGAATATTGCCGTTAATGCTGCGTCAAGTTTTGTAATCCGGTTTTTTGAAGATTGAGCTATTAAAATACCCGAACCGTAGGTAATACCCAGAAATATTCCGGTAAGCATCGAGATACTTGCATTTTTTGAAAATCCCATAGGTTTTATAAAAAGATATAAAAAATTCAATATTTTTTTGAAAATTTTACTGTTTTCCAAGAATTCGTATGAAATCATTAATGGAACGATTATAAGAATAAGTTTTACGGATAGATTTAAACTGCCCAATACGCTATGCAATAAAATATGATTACCCATAAATGACCTTAAATAGAAGATTTAAAGATATACCTGCAAATATTGAAACTGCTATTCTTATTGAAATTGTTAAAAATGCATTCATACCCGTTTTGTGGAGAATCGCTCCCTCAACCACGAGATTGTGTGCTATTCCGGTCATAAGTCCGACAATGGTCACCTCCTTCCAATCCGGGTGAAGTGGTATAAGAACCGCTATTGCGGCATAGAGATTCACGAGATAGCCACTTATGATTGCAAGGGACATTTTACCGCTTAATCCGAATATACTCATAAAAGGGGAGAGAGTATCTCCGAGAACTTTGGCAAACCTCGTATGATTTAATAAATCTATAGCTATATAAAAGGGGATTATGGTTTTTATCAGTTTAAAAGAAACACTAAAACCGTTTTTAAATCCATTGTTTAAGTTTGTCTTAATCTGCGCTTTATTCATTATTTTTTTCTAAATAGACAGACATTGAAGGAAAAGCGAAATCAATATTGAGTTCTTCCATTATTTCCATTATTTTGAAATTCACATCTTGTCTAACCGAAAGGAAATTAGACCAAACAGTAGTTTTTGTAAAGCAGTATATGAATATATTTAAAGAGCTGTCCGCAAATTCCGTAAAATAGACATGTATAACATCTTTATGTATGTCAGGATGATTTTCCAACATATTTCGTATATTTTTTACAGCTTGATTGAGTGTATCTTTCTTTGTTGAGTATGTAACACCTACAACAAATTTAATTCTTCGTTTGTTCCTTTTGGAAAAATTTTCTATTGAGCCGTTTGCAACATGCGAGTTAGGAACAGAAACCAAAGAATTTGCAAAAGTTCTAATTTTTGTGCTTCTAAAACCTATGTCTTCAACAATGCCTTCAATATCAGACATTAAAATCCAGTCGCCTATCATAAATGGTCTGTCAAATAGAATCATAATACTTCCGAAAAGATTGGCAAGTGTGTCTTTGGCTGCTAATGCTACCGCCAAGCCTCCTATTCCAAGACCTGTTATAATTGCTCCTATGTTGTATCCCCACTCCTGCACTATTAATATTGTGCCGAAAGTAATAACCGAGAATTTTATAAATTTATTAAAAAACGGTATAAATCCAAGCCCTAAAGCGTAGTTATTTTTTTTAAAGAACGATTCTGCCGCAAGTGTAAACATTTTTTCTGCACGATACAATGCCCAGGTTATATCAAAAATAATAAAGGATATTAAAAATTTTAAAAATATACTGTTGTAACTATCTCCAAGATTTAAGGTAATGGCGGCGAAATAGAATCCAAGAATACCTATTATGAATTTTAGTGGTTTTTCGATAATTTCGAGTAGTTTGTCATCTATTGTCGTTTTAGTTTTTTTGGTTAATTTTCTTAAAATGCCTACTATGATTCTTGAAAAAATTTGTTTAAAGAGCAGAAAAAGAAAAAGTATCGTAAACGCTATCACTAACCTACTTACGGATAAGCCTGATATATGAAGACTTAAAATTTCTTGAAGTT
Organism: Desulfurellales bacterium; assembly: GCA_027064405.1. Taxonomy (GTDB): domain Bacteria; phylum Campylobacterota_A; class Desulfurellia; order Desulfurellales; family Hippeaceae; genus JAMOPP01. The sequence continues at coordinate 3,337 of JAMOPP010000191.1, read as the reverse complement.
TTTTAAGAATTTCCATAACCATAGATTACTAACCTTAAATAAAAATAAAGTCAAGAAAGTTTTTTGTTTTAAAGAATGTGGTGTTGAGATGTAGTGTCTTTATGGATTAAGAATACTTTATGCGAGGATCTATAAGTGCATAAGATATGTCTGCTATTAAATTACCCAATAGAGTTAATATTGTACTAATTGTTAAGATACCCATTATTGTAGGATAATCTCTTGCCATTGCGGAATAATAGAACAGTTGACCCATACCGGGTATTGCGAAGATTGATTCTATGATTACGCTTCCTCCTATGAGTGCAGGTATGGAAAGTCCGAGTATTGTTACCAAAGGAAGCATAGCGTTTTTCAGTGCATGTATGTATAAAATCCTTTTTTTGCTGATTTTTCTTAGATACAGCATCTTGATAAAATCTTTTTCCAAAACTTCAATAACCTCTTTTCTTATGTATCTTGAAAAGCCTGCCAAAGAGCCAAAAACACCTATAAAAACAGGAATAATAAGATGTTTTGATAAATCTATGTAATAGTTAAAACTGCCGGGCTTAATATTGAAAGAATGAAGTCCTGAAAGCGGAAGAATGTGCCATTTTACACTTAAAAGTATCATTAAAAGCAGAGCAATCCAGAAAGACGGCATTGCATATCCGCTAAATACAAAAAGTGTAAAAAATTTATCTGTTGACGAATTCTTTTTCAGTGCACTTATAATACCTATGGGTATGGAAATGATTAAAGATAGAACGAGCACTATTACATTAATTCCTATTGTTACCGGTAGTCTTTGAGCTATTTTTGCGGTAACACCCACACCGTCAACTAAGCTTTTTCCAAAATCAAGGTTTGAAAAAGAGTGCAACCATTCAAGATATTGAATGTATAAAGGGTCATTTAAGTGGTACAGTTTTTTCATATGTTCAAGGGATTCTTGAGATATATTCGGATTGAATGTGCCCATCGAATTTACGGGATTGCCCGGCGCCAAGTGTATAACGATAAAAATTATAATAGTGATGCCAAAAAATGTAGGTACGAGTTCAAGGATTTTTTTAAGGAAGTATGCTTTCACTGTCTTTTTTGAGCTCTCTTTTTTTAATTATGCATTTATAAATCAGTTCTTCCGCACTTTGTGATTCGTCGGGATATGTTGTGTATGTTATGTGGCATCCTATATTTTTCAGCGCATCCTGTATGTTTATCACACAACTTGACTGTTTTAAGTTTTGCATCATACCCTTCTTAATTTCTGCATTGATTAGCTCTTTAAATGATTCCTGATTGGTTCCTGTATAGACAAACATAAAAGTATCTGCACCCGTTCTTGAGACTGCGTCTATCTTCTTTAATTTTTTTAATCCCTCTGCAATAAATAATATAATTTTATCCCCGATTTCAACACCATATTTGTAATTTATGTAAGAAATGTTTTTTATATCAATCATAAATAGCGTAAATTTTTCACCCTGTTTAATATATCTATTGACACCGTCAATAAGCCCGTTTCTTCTTAATAGTCCGGTCATATAATCTTCATCTATTATACTTTTTCTAATTTTATAAATATCGTTATATTCAGGGTCTGTTTCAAAGCTCAATTCGTTTAGATACGATTCCTTTAGAAAATCCTTTGTTTTTGATAAAATGTCCTGGTCTATGGGTTCCGATTCCATTATTTTTATAGCCTCATCGCAACTTAAATGTTTTCTATAAGGTCTTATCGTTGTCAACGCATCAAATATATCCGCTATGGCGAGTATTCTTGCCCCTATGCTAATTTCATCACCCTTTAATCCGTCAGGGTATCCGCTTCCGTCCAATTTTTCGTGATGATGTCTTACAAAATCCAAAATAGTGCTGAGTTTGGGAATATTTTTAACTATCTCATAAGAAAATATAGGATGATATTTCATAATCTTGTATTCATTTTCGGATAAACTGCCGGGTTTTATAAGTATATTGTCCGGTATGCCTATCTTGCCTATATCGTGTAGTAAACCGGCCGTATATAAAAAATATTGCTCATTATCGTTTAGTCCGTATTCTTGTGCTATCTTTTTGGCGTATATCGCAACATGTTCTGAGTGTCCTTTTGTATACGGGTCTTTTGCTTCAATTGACGATGAGAATGCTTTTATTAAGCCCTCTTCTGTTGTTGAAAGTTGGTTTGAAAGTTGCATTAGATGCTTGGATGCATATATTATAGCTGCAAAATATCTAAAAAGGGTCGATATGAATTCTAAGTTCTCCTGTGTTATTTTACCGGAGCCATTTTCTCCCAGTCCGAGACCAACTATCGATAGAGTTTTACCATTGTGCATTACGGGTAAAAGTATGATACTTTTAACATCTGAAGCCATACATATACAGTCCGTTTTGTGTGTATTGTTCAGTATTGTAATTTTATTAATATTTTGTTTAAATGCGTCACATACAACGGAATCTTGAAACATTTTAGGGTCATCGTGAAATACGGTTTTTTTATTTGAAACAAGGTATATGTTTTCGTCAGGATATGTAAAACTCACTGTGTTGACATTTACTACATCTTTAATTTTTCTAATTGTTGATAAAATCCACTCCTTGATTTCATAATCGGATTTTCCGTAAGGGTTTTTAATCGAACTTATCAGTTGCATCCGCTGAAGATTAATTCTTCTTTCTCTGTCTATTTTTTCAAGCAGTTTATCCTTATCAAACTCAGAAGCTATTACCTCAGCCACAGCCGTCAGAATCCTTTTGTCATCTTCACTAAAAGTGTGTTGTTTTTTTATACTGATAAGATGGAGTGTGCCATACATATCTTTAGATTTTATGGCTACGGCAAGAAAAGATTTTAAGCCAATCTTTTTCCAACTATCCAAAGCATATTCATACAAATTGTAGTCGTTTATTGATACATATCCCTTGCTCTCTATTTCTTTTTTAAAATTTATCCTATTTTTGATAGGTATTCTGTAAATTTCCGGATGGTTTATTTTATTGTATTTATTTAAAATCGACAATGATGAATATTTAAACTCAATAAATCCGTTTTTCCAAAACCCTATAAAAGCCCCGTCAACATCAAAAAGATCCGATAATGCGTTAAGAATCGACTGCCAATCACTGCTTTCGCACTCTCTATAGCAATTCTCTTTCGTAACTATATGCTTTACTACAGCAAGAGCTTTAAGGGCTTTAAGGTTGCAACTCTCATTTTCCATATACATACGATAATAGCAATAGAATTCTTAAAAGTCAAAAGAATAATGCCGTGATGTTATTATATAAATATGTATTATTGCGCTAATCTAACCGTTTAAACTTATTTGAATTTTTTGCCTTAGTTTGA